>JBILBY010000054.1:0-5965 GCA_044353415.1 Candidatus Nanopelagicales bacterium
ACGGCCAAAGGCTGCGCGCCGCCCATGCCACCACAGCCACCTGTGATGGTTAATGTGCCAGCCAAAGTGCCGCCAAATTTCTTGGCAGCAACTGCCGCGAAAGTTTCATAAGTTCCTTGCAAGATTCCTTGCGTACCGATGTAGATCCAAGAGCCGGCAGTCATCTGGCCATACATCGTCAATCCCATGTGTTCCAAGCGGCGAAACTCTGGCCAAGTTGCCCAGTCGCCAACAAGGTTTGAGTTAGCAAGAATTACTCGCGGCGCCCATTCGTGAGTCTGGAATACGCCAACTGGCTTTCCAGACTGCACCAACATGGTTTCGTCGTTCTCTAAGTTTGTGAGGGTGCGCACGATTGCATCAAAGGATTCCCAGTTACGGGCAGCTTTACCGGTGCCGCCATAGACCACTAATTCATCTGGGTATTCAGCCACCTCTGGATCAAGGTTGTTTTGCAGCATTCGCAATGCTGCTTCCTGTTGCCACCCCTTGGTCGTCAAAGCAGTGCCTCTAGCGGCTCTAACTGGGCGCGGTCCTGAAGTCATTTGATTCCTTTGGCTGTTTAGTACTAATCGAGGTTACTCCAGGCGGTAGGCCAGATCTCAAGGTTCCCAAAAGGCTATGGTTAAGGCGTTGAAAGGGTGAATATGACAAACCTTCCTGTTGATGAGTTTTGGCCGCGCGCGGGGCATTGGCTCGAAGCCGGCTCGACTGCCGAAAAAACCAACATCACTGTTATTGGAGTGGGTGCGCACTTAACTTCACTTACGCCAACTGGCGCAGACAAAACTCCTGATGCAATCCGTGAGGCTATGTATAGGTACTCAACTTATTCCTGGGCGCATGATTTAGACATTGCTTCAGTTTCAGTTCGCGATGCCGGCAACATTCCTGATCCAGATTGGAAAGAAGGCGAAGCGAGAGTTTTCGCAAAGATGGACGAGCTTCGCGGCAAGCAAGATCTTCTCGTTGCTCTTGGCGGCGACAATGCAATTACCTATTCGGTCGGCAAAGGTTTGTGGGCTGATGAAATCGGCAAAGCTGGACTGATCACAATTGATGCGCATCACGATATTCGCGAAGGTATTAGCAATGGTTCACCAGTGCGCCGCTTGATTGCCGCCGGCTTGCAGGGTACTCACATTGTTCAAATTGGAATTAGTGATTATGCGAATTCGCCCGAGTATGCCCGTCGCGTGAAGGAATACGGCATAACGGTGATTACTCGAGCCGAAATGCGTAGCCGCTCACTGGAAGACATCATGGACCAAGCAATCAGCATTGCTGGAGCCAGTGGGGGACAGATTCACTACGACCTGGATGTTGATGTTTGTGATCGGGCCGTTACGCCTGCTTGCCCAGCTGCCACACCTGGCGGTTTATCGGCTGATGACGTAAGAGAACTGACATTCTTGGCGACATCTCACGTCAGTGTGACTAGCATGGACATTACTGAAATTGACGCCACGATTGATTCAACGGATGAGCGAACGATTCGTCTTGGCGCATTGTGTGTTTTGGAAGCTGCAGCTGGCGTTGCCAGTCGCTAAATAGGTAAAGGAAAGAAATGACAACGCTAAAGAACTTCATTAACGGCAAGTTTGTTGATCACTCCAGCAACGAAACTATGTCATTTGAAAATCCAGCTATCGGTCAGGTATACGGAACAGCGCCGCTATCGCGTGAAAAAGATGTTGACGCTGCATTCAAAGCAGCCAGCGATGCATTTTTGGGTTGGAAGCGCACCGCACCAGCAGACCGCTCACTTGCACTGTTTCGAATCGCAGATGCGATGGAAGCCCGCTCGGCTGAAATTGTTGCTGCTGAAATCCAAAACACAGGTAAGCCACTTTGGTGGATGCGCGATGCGGAACTTCCACAGTGCATCGATCACACTCGTTTTCACGCAACTATGGCGCGTAACTTGCCAGGTTGGTCAACTGGAGAATTCCTAAGTGGATATGACTCATCTGTTCGTCGCGAACCAGTTGGTGTTTGCGCGCAGGTAGCGCCATGGAACTATCCATTGCTTATGGCCGTTTGGAAGTTTGCCCCAGCACTTGCAATGGGTAACACCATCGTGCTTAAGCCATCGGATACCACACCACATACAGCAAGCATCATGGCTGAAATCTTTGCTGAGCATTTGCCAGCAGGTGTTGCCAACATTATTTATGGTGATCGCGACACTGGTCGTGCCATGGTCGCGCATAAGCGTCCAGATCTAGTTTCAATTACTGGTTCAGTTCGCGCCGGTATGGAAATCGCGGCAAGTGCTGCGCCAGATCTAAAGCGCGTTCACCTTGAACTTGGTGGCAAAGCTCCAGTCATCGTTTACGACGATTGCGATTTTGATAAGACAGTTCAAGGCGTTGCGGAAGCTAACCTTTACAACGCAGGCCAAGACTGTGCTGCTGGAACTCGTGTCATCGTCCAGGAAAGCATCGCCAAAGAATTCACCGCAGCACTTGCAAAGAAAGTTGCGGAGTTTAAGTTTGGCGCTCCCGAAAATGATGATCATTTCTATGGCGCTTTGAATAGCCAGAATCAACTTGATCGGGTTCAAGGCTTTATTGATCGCTTGCCAGCCCATGCGGAAATCTTGACTGGTGGAAAAGCACAGCGCCTAAATGGTGGCTACTACTTTGAGCCAACATTGATTGCCGGCTTAAAGCAGGATGATGAAATGATTCAGACTGAAGTATTTGCATCCGTGCAAACCATTCAGACTTTCAAGGACGAAGCCCAAGCCATCGAGATGGCAAACGATGTGGACTTTGGTCTAGCGGCTTCAATTTGGTCAGAGAATCATGGCCGGGTACTGCGCACTTCTCAAGATCTTGACTTTGGTCAGGTCTGGGTTAACTGCCATTTAGTTCAGGCAGCCGAAATGCCAAACGGCGGATTCAAGCACTCCGGCCACGGAAACGACTTGTCTACTGAAGCCATTGAGGGCTACACCCGCGTTAAGCACATCATGAGCTTGACTGGACGTTAATTCCAAGCAGGTAGGCTAGGGGACTTAAGGGTTCCCTAGCCTTTTTGTTTTTCTAGCCTTCCCCGGAGTGACCATGGATTTGAAGAATCGCGATTTCCTTAAGGAAATTGACTTCACAAGTGAAGAGTTTCTTTACTTGATAGATCTAGCCATCGATCTCAAGGCGCAAAAGAAGCAGCGCCGGGAAATTCAGCACATGGTTGGTCGCAACATCGCACTTATCTTTGAAAAGACTTCCACTCGCACTCGTTGTGCATTTGAAGTTGCCGCATTTGATCAAGGTGCACACACTACTTATTTGGATGGCTTGTCCTCACAAGTTGGACATAAAGAATCAATATCCGACACCGCAAGAGTTTTAGCTCGCTACTACGACGCGATTCAGTACCGTGGCAAGACTCAAGCCCAGGTTGAAGAGCTAGCTGAGTTTTCTGGTGTTCCGGTTTATAACGGACTAACTGACGAATGGCATCCGACTCAGATGCTGGCTGACTTCATGACAATGGTTGAACATTCAGGTAAGCGACCTAACGATATTTCATTTACTTACGTTGGTGACGCTCGCTCTAACATGGGCAATTCGCTCTTGGTTACTTCGGCGCTACTTGGCTCTGACATCAGAATTGCTTCACCTAAAGCGCTTTGGCCAGCTGCTGAGGTTCAAGAACTTGCGCAAAGTTTGTTAGCAAAGAGTGGTGGCTCAATTTTGTTAACCGAAGACATGGATGCGGCCCTGCCTGGCTCAGACTTCATTCACACTGACGTTTGGGTTTCCATGGGTGAGTCTGAAGAAGTTTGGAAAGAACGTGTTGAACTTCTTGGTAGTTACCAAGTTAATGATGTCGCATTAGCTAAAACTGGAAATCCAAATTCTAAGTTCATGCATTGCTTGCCAGGTTTTCATAATGAGCAAACAACTGTGGGTCGCGCTATCGCCAACAAAACTGGCATGCACGACGGCCTCGAAGTTACCCACGATGTATTCGAATCAGAAGCAAGTGTGGTTTTTGATCAAGCTGAAAACCGCTTGCACACAATCAAAGCGATCATGGTCGCAACCATTGGGGACTAAATGAGCAAGTTATTTTCTGAGTTAACTGTCGGCGGCGTTACGTTCAAGAATCGCGCTTGGGTTAGTCCAATGTGTCAGTACTCCGCAGTCGAAGGCGTGATTCAGGACTGGCATGCAGTTCATTACGGCTCACTGATCACTGGTGGCGCAGGTCTAGTGATGGTTGAAGCCAGCGCTGTTTCAGCTGAAGGTCGCATCTCACCGCGCTGTGCTGGCATTTGGACAGATCAACAAGCCCAGGTCTGGGCAGAAGTGCCAAGATTCGCTCAGCGCTTTGGCGTTAAAACTGGAATCCAACTGGCTCATGCTGGCCGCAAGGCTTCAACGAATGTGCCTTGGGATAAACCAGGATCAGTTGCTCCCAGTGCTGGTGGTTGGCAGACCATAGCGCCATCTGCGATTGCCTTTGATGGCTATGCAGCCCCACGCGAGATGACCTTAGACGAAATTAAAGAACTAAAGGGTCAATTTGCCGCTGCTGCTGAACGCGCACTTGGTGCTGGCTTCGACGTGATTGAAATTCATGCCGCCCATGGCTACCTACTGCACGAGTTCCTGTCCCCGATTTCGAATAAGCGTACTGATGAATACGGCGGCTCATTTGAAAATCGCATTCGTTTGCTTTGCGAAATCGCTAGCTATGTTCGTCTAATTGTTCCGGCATCGCATGGACTGTTTGTTCGGATTTCAGCATCCGATTGGATAGATGGTGGCTGGAGTATTGATGACTCAGTCGCGCTATCTCGTGAACTAAAAGCCCGCGGTGTTGACTTAATCGATTGTTCATCCGCAGGCATCTCACCAGAACAACAAATTGAAGTTGGTCCGGGCTACCAAGTTAAGTTTGCTCGACAGATTCAACAAGAAGCTGGAATCCTTACTAATGCAGTTGGCATGATTACAACTGGCGAACAAGCTGAAGAAATTTTGTCAGATGGAGCGGTTTCGGCAGTAATGATTGCCCGAGCCATGCTTGGAAATCCGCGCTGGCCAATTAAAGCCGCGGCAGATCTTGGCGATGAAATTCCTTGGCCTAATCAATACGCCCGGGGATTCACAGCTCGCTAACGTTCCTCAGAGGCTGTAACACTGACAGCTGCAACATTTCGTCTAGTTGCCATTACTGAACCAATTAGCACTAATGGGAATCCAATCATGATTCCAGTAGTAATTGGTTCGCTCAAAATGAGTACGCCAAGAATGATTGCTACCGCTGGATTGATGTAAGTAATAACGGTTGTACGTGTCGGTCCAACTTCTGCGATCAGCGCAAAGAGTGCAACGAATGCAATCGCCGAACATAAAACACCGAGTGCGATAACACTAAGAATTGCCTCTTGAGAAACTTCAGTTACCCCTGGTGCTCGCCATGAATCGTTTAGCACTTCGTAGGTCACGAAAGGTAAGTAAACAATTCCTGCAACAAGCAATGACCAAGCGATCACTCCAATGCTTGCAACATCACTAAGCATCTTGGTAATGATGATTGGACCGAGTGCATAACCAGTCGCTGCCACGAGACACAAAATTATTGCCCAGTAGTTGCTCGCACTGATGTCAAAGCCAACGAGCATTCCAACGCCAACGAAGCCAACGAGCATTCCAAGAATTCTTCGGGCATCCCAAACTGAATCCAGACCCAACTGACGTGAGATCACAGCATTGATGAGAGGCACGGTTGCGATGAGCAGCCCTGTTAATGAGCTGGAGATTTCTTTTTCTGCCACGCCTAATGCACCAAATGGAACACACATTTCAATTGCGGCAAAAGTCAGAATGCCTTTCCAGTGTGTTTTAAGCGAGCGAGCGTGTCCTTGATGAATTGCGATTGGGAGCAAGATCAAGGCAGCAATCATGACTCGACCAAAAACCACAACGGCAGGGGATAGGTCAAC
>JBILBY010000036.1:0-6988 GCA_044353415.1 Candidatus Nanopelagicales bacterium
ACTGGACCAGTTGCGTAAAGGTTTGCTAGTTCCATGGCTCGCTTTAGAACGTCGCTTGAATCGACAACTTCATTTACAAGTCCAAGAGTTAGTGCCTCGTCTGCGTCTACACGACGACCAGTGAAGATCAAATCTTTTGCTCGGGATGGACCAATTAGTCGAGCTAGGCGCTGCGTGCCACCGCCGCCAGGAATGATGCCAAGCAAAATTTCTGGCTGACCCATAACGGCATTTGATGCCGCGATTCTAAAGTCGCAACTTAGGGCAAGTTCCAAGCCGCCACCAAGTGCGTAACCAGTGATCGCAGCAATAGTTGGAACTGGAATGTCACCAACTGCGTTAAAGCAAGCTTGTAGGCCTGGGGTTTCTTGTCTGGCAACTTCGCCATCCCAATCAATCATTTCTTTAATGTCAGCACCTGCTGCAAAAGTTCGTTCGCCACCATAAATAACAACGGCACGAACTTCATCCGTACTTGAAACCTCAAGCGCAACCGCTTTGATTTCTTCCTGCATGGCACGATTTAGCACGTTCATCTTTGGACGGTCTAAGTAAATAACTGCAATACGCTCTTGGCGTTCAACTCTGATGAATTCCGACACGTTATTAGCCTATCTACCGATTGAGAGTCAACAAAACTTTAAGGATGGGATTAAAAAAGCGCGTTAGTTAGTGCGATTCTTGCCTTAACTACCGCAGGATCTGCTGGACCTGCAATTTCAAAAAGTTCCAATACTCGCTCGCGAGTTTGATCCCGCTCAGTTCCGGTTACGTTCTTGAGGTGTTCAATAAGTAGCGCAAATGCATCCGCAAACTCGCCCATCAAAAAAGTTGAATCGGCAGCGCGTAATACTGAATCAGTTTCTAGTGTCATAGTTTCAACATCTGCAGCTAAATCACGACCATCAGTGCGCTGCAAGAGATTTACATTGAGCAAACCAATTTTTGCAATTGCATCACCTGGAGTGACAGACAGGATTTCTTTGTAGGCTTCGGCTGCTTTAGCCCAGTCTCCGGCCTCAAGGGCGGCTTCGGCGGCATCAAATCTTGGATCGCTTGGTGGCTGCAAAGTTTGATTTTGGTTTTCTGATTCTTGTGCTGTGCCATCAACGAATCCGACGCGTCCAGTAATACCTGCTTTTTCCGCTTCGGCGAGCACGGCTTCTAATACTTGGCGAACTTGTGATTCGGGCATGGCGCCTTGGAACATCGGAGCTACCTGCCCACCGATAACGACATAAACCGTTGGGATTGATTGCACCTGGAAAGCTGCTGCAATTTGTTGTTCGGCATCAACATCAACTTTTGCCAGGATCCAGCGACCGTCATATTCGAGGGCAAGTTTTTCAAGGATTGGCGAAAGCTGTTTACATGGTTCACACCAAGTGGCCCAAAGGTCAACAACCACTGGAACTGTCATCGACTGAGTTATTACATCAGTTTCAAAGCTTGAGGTGGTCACATCAATTATCAAATTACTTGCAACTGGATCTGCTGCCCGTTGCGCCGCAGCCTGCGCCGCTTTTGCTTGTGCTTCTCGTGCTGCCGCTACTGCGCCAAGATCAATGGCACCTTGCAAGTTCATGTTGGACTGATTCACGCCTCTATTGTGGCGCATCTATAGTTCCTGGTACTAACTCAAGTCCCGCAAAATCTCTTTGACGGCTGATTCGGTTGAGATTTCGCCACTTGCTACTTGGGCACTTAGTGAATTCAAACCTGCTGCATTCACGTCCATTAGTTCAGCAATCGAATCCAAAACAGCGCGACGAAGGTTTAGTTTGGCTCGTTCAACGGAACGCAATGCGCGATCACCCGACGCCACTGCCCAGTCGTGATGTTTTGAAATTGCCAGAACTAAATCTGTTAGACCTTGACCGGTTGTTGCAGTCGTCGTGACAATCTCTGGAGTCCAAGATGCTTGGCTGTTTGAACCAAGTCCGATCATGGAACGCAGTTCCCGAACTACGCCTTCGGCACCATCACGATCTGCCTTATTCACGACATAGATATCAGCAATTTCTAAAATTCCTGCTTTTGCAGCTTGCACGCCATCACCTGCGCCAGGTGCCAAAACCAAAACCACGGTGTCCACGGCATTTACAACATCAACTTCGGACTGACCAACACCAACGGTCTCAACAATTATGACGTCAAACCCAACTGCGTCCAAGACTTTTGCGGCAGCCTGCGTTGCGCTCGATAGTCCACCAAGTTGGCCGCGAGATGACATGGAACGAATAAAGACGCCTTCGTCTAAAGCGTGCTCTTGCATTCGAATGCGATCACCAAGTAGCGCTCCACCGGTCACTGGTGAGGACGGGTCAACAGCTAAAACTGCTACGCGCAAACCTTGATTTCGATATTCAGATATCAATGCGCCAGTTGTCGTTGACTTACCAACACCGGGCGGGCCTGTAACTCCAATAAGTAAAGCGGATCCGGAATCGGGCAAACCAGAAAGTAACTCAGTTAACTTAGGTGTGCCATCTTCAATAACGCTCAAGGCCTTACCTAAGGCACGCACGTCACCAGTGACTGCTGCTTCAAGTAAGTAGTGCATTAGAAATCTGCTTACGGAACTCTGATAATTAGTGCGTCACCTTGACCGCCACCGCCGCACAATGCAGCAGCGCCAGTGCCACCGCCACGACGCTTCAATTCGTTTGCCAGGTGCAGCACGATCCGTGCACCTGACATTCCGATTGGATGGCCCAGCGCAATTGCCCCACCATTTACATTGACCTTTGAATCATCAATGCCAAGTTGGTCCATGCTGACAAGTGCAACTGAAGCGAACGCTTCATTCATTTCGTAAAGATCAAGACCAGCTGGATCTAGGCCTGCCTTTGCTGCTGCCTTCTTGATTGCCCGCGCTGGCTGTGCAACTAGTGATGCATCTGGTCCAGCTACCATTCCGTGAGCCAAGATTTCTGCCAGAACTGTTAAGCCAAGTTCAGCAGCTTTCTTTTCACTCATCACGATTACCGCAGCAGCGCCGTCACTAATCTGGGAAGCGGATCCGGCAGTGATTGTGCCATTTGGATCAAATGCTGGTCGCAGCTTTCCAAGCGTCTCAGTTGTAGTTTCAGCTCGCACACCTTCATCGCTTGCAAACATGATTGGGTCACCCTTGCGCTGCGGAATAGCTACCGGAACAATCTCGTCTGCAAAAAGTCCAGCAGCATGTGCAGCGGCAGCTCTTTGGTGTGACTTTGCTGAGAATTCATCTTGACGTTCGCGTGAGATTTTTTCTACCGCGGTGTACTTATCAGTTGCTTCACCCATACCAAGTTGATCGATTGCACAGAAAAGTCCATCGAATGCCATGGTGTCTTTAAGTGCCCAGTCGCCGTACTTCATTCCCTCGCGACTTCCCACCAAAACGTGTGGTGCATTAGTCATGCTTTCCATGCCACCAGCAACTACAACATCAGCTTCACCGGAACGAATCAGTTGATCTGCCATGGCAATTGCATTGATACCTGACAAGCAAACTTTGTTAACACTGATCGCTGGCACCTCAAGACCGATACCCGCCTTGATGGCTGCTTGCCGGGCTGGCATCTGACCGGCGCCAGCTTGTAAAACATGTCCCATGATTACGTAATCAACATCAGATGCTGAGACTCCAGATTTTTCCAAAGCTCCGCGAATGGCAGTTGCGCCTAGTTCCACTGCGGATACATCTTTTAAAGTGCCAAGCAAGCGACCGATACCGGTACGAGCTCCACCAACAATGACGGACATTAAAGGCCTTTCAGGTCAGAAAAAGTGCGGAAAATTGCGCGTGATGTGCAAAATCCCTTACTGTCACCTTAGCGATGTTCCTGCCGGTAATAGGAATCCGCCCTATGATTGCGAGGATTGCAATGGTCAACTTAAGCGCCGCACTTGGCGGAACTCTGCTGGGAATCGATCATGTTGGGCTTGCAGTTCGGGATCTTGATGAGGCTATTGCTCGTTGGTCTAAGACTTTCGGGCTTGAAGTTTCCCATCGGGAGATTAACGAATCGCAAGGCATTGAAGAAGCAATGTTGGATTTAGCTGATGGAACTCGCTTGCAGTTGCTTGCTCCCCTTAACGCCGATTCAACTATCGCTAAGTTTTTGGAGCGAAGTGGCGAAGGTATGCAGCAGCTTGCATTCCGAGTTACCAACATCGATGAAGCAATGGCAAATGTGTTAAGCGCTGGGATGCGATTGATTTATCCAGAGTCACGAATTGGTACTGCTGGATCACTAATTAACTTTGTGCATCCAAAAGACGTTGGCGGAGTTCTTGTTGAATTAGTCCAGCCAGTTGATCACTAACGTAAAGAATTATTCAGACTTGTTCAATAAGTCGTTCCAGCGCGTCATTTCTCCATCCCAAGTCCAACTCAGTTCTGGCATTTCTGGAAGTATTCGATTTAGCGCTTCATTCCAGGCAATCCGCACAAACTTTTCACCAACCCATAAGTGTCGACATTCAGGGATCACAACAACATCGCACTGCGGAACGATTGAAAACTTTTCGATTGCTTCAGGTGGTTTTAGGTAGTCATCTAGTTCTGGAACTAAAGCCGTAAGTGGGCGACCAGAATCAGCCCATGACTTGAGATTCTCTTCAGTACTCCACATCAAAGGTGGACTAAACAAAACTGCACCCTGAACTGGATCAACGTTGCCATGCATCAAAGTGACATCTGTACCAAATGACCAACCAACTAGCCAGATATTTTCTAACCCACGCGACTGGGCAAAATTCAAGGCAGCTTTGAAATCTAAGCCTTCTAAAACACCTTGGTCGTAATCACCTTCACTGGTTCCTGCTGCACTGGTAGTTCCTCGGGTGTTCCATCGCAAGATTGCAACGTCAGCTAAGGCTGGGAGTCGCCAAGCAGCTTTCTTGAAAAGGTGACTATCCATCATTCCGCCACCAGTTGGATTGGGATGAAGTAACAAAATTGTGGCTTTCGGTTTTTCCGAAACAGGCAGAGCTAACTCCCCGACTAATCGCAGGTTGTCTTCAGTTACTAGCGTGATGGCTTCGCGCTTTGCCGGAAGCACGCTATTCGAAACTATTTCAGCCATCAGAATTTCCGCGGCGTTCTACGTTTCCAACAAGCTGTGTGCCAATGTCGTCTTTCGTCAGCCGAGTAGTCCATGTTCCAAGCAACGATGTGTGCCGTGCCGGGCTGGATGTCACCTTGGCAACCAGGGCAGCGATAAACCTTCACAGAAGTTTCGCCAGTAAGTGAAGTAACTTGCCATTCGCCATCAGCATGATTTTCGGTGCGACCAAAACTGCCAAGTTTGAGCTCAGGTGGCTCTTGATTTGGCTCTCTTCGGTTTCGGCGCCCCATGGTGCAATTCTAAGTTCAAATCTAAAGATGTTAGAACGGCAACGGTTGATAAGCAGCAATTCCAGTTCGCTGCGCAAGTTCGGCTTGTCCAGCTCTGACCTTTTCGATACCGATACTTTCGATTACCTCAAATGGTCCCTTAGGTAACCCACAACCCAGCTTCATTCCAGAATCAATGTCAGTTTTTGATGCGTAGCCTGTAGCTTCCATCGCAATGCAGTCGCCGAGGTATGCCATCAACAGATCATTGTGTACTTGGTTCTTTATCGCTTCGTTTGGATCCGTTGGAGCATCAAGTCTTTCGGAGTAGTCATAAAAACCGGATCCTGATTTTCTACCTTTGGCTCCTGTGGAAACTAGGCTGACCATTCCAGCAGCCGGTTCGTCAATTTCCAACTTGGTATCGGCGTGAATAGTCTTCAAGATTTCAACACAGGTATCGATACCAATTAAATCCAAGAGTTCACATGGTCCCATTGGGTAGCCAGAAAGCTCGCGCATGGCCGCATCCATCTGTTCTTTTGTTGCCTGACCGGCATCAAGAATCTGGACCGCATGATTCAAGTACCGAAGCAAGAGCTTGTTAACAATGAATCCTGGTTGGTCAGAAATCTGGGCTAGGTGTTTTCCGAGGGAATTTCCAAGTTCGACTATCTTCCCAACAACCTGTACGTCTGAATGCGCAGTTGAAATCACTTCAACAAACTTTTGAACAGGTGCTGGATTAAAGAAATGCATTCCGATAACTTTTTCTGGACGCGTTGTGGCATTTGCAATCTCAGTAACAGACAAACTTGAAGTATTTGTTGCCAGGATGCCTGATGGTTTCACAGCTGCATCCAACTTAGAGAAAATCTCAACCTTTAGCGAAAGAATTTCTGGTGCCGCTTCAATTACCAGATCGCAATCAGCAAGCAGTTCAAAGTCTTCGCCGAATGAAACTCGCGCGGTAATTTCATCGCTTTGTTCTTGGCTCAACTTCCCTTTTGAAACTGCCCTCGCCAGTGACTTAGCAAGATTGGATTTACCAGCATCAACTGCAGCAGCTGACTCAGCAACGCCAACTACTTGATAACCGGCTCGAGCGAAAACTTCGACAATGCCAGCCCCCATGATTCCCAGACCAACAACACCAATTTGCGAAAAACTCATGTGGCTAGTCTGGCAGACATCAGAAAATGCCAGTAGTTGGCCAGACTTTACTCTGCAGTAACGGGCAAGTTGCGACAGACTTAAGTCGTGCCAGCCTGGAGTTCGTATTCATATTTCTTCGGACCACTTGTGGCATTTTCCGGCCTTGGCATCATGGTTTTGATTCTGCGTTGGGCTTTTGCCCGAGGCGGCTCAGTAGTTGAACGAGCACCGAAATCTGGCAATCCCGATGAATACGGAATGTTGGTGCCCATTGCATCACCTAGTAATTACATCGAAGGTGAAGTTTTAAGACGATCCCTAGTTGATGCTGGGCTTCGAGCAAGTTTGGCACAGACAAATGATGGCCCGAGAATTATGGTCTGGCCTAAAGATGTTGAAGTTGCGAAACAGGTTCTTAAGAAAGCTGCGGGCTAGTCTCACGAATAATGTTGGCGCCAAGTTTGCTCAACTGTTTTTCAAAGTCCACATACCCACGATCAATATGGT
>JBILBY010000038.1:0-6976 GCA_044353415.1 Candidatus Nanopelagicales bacterium
GGTGCGAACGACAAATGCTTCCATGTCGATTTCTGGTTTGCGCCCTGCAATGATGTCAACAATTGCAGCACTAGAACCACTAGACATTGTCCAACCCATGTGACCATGTCCAGTGTTGTAGAACAAATTCTTGTGCTTCTTGCCCTTACCAATGATTGGTGGACCATCAGGTGTCATTGGACGAAGACCAGCAGTCATCGAACCGCCATCCCAATCAGCAGCATCTGGCCACAACTCTTTTGCAGTGCTTCGGATTGCAGCAAAGTCTTCTGGTTTGTGTGAAGCATCAAAACCAGAGAACTGCGCAGTTGAAGACATGCGCAACTGATCACCCATTGGCGACCAAGCAACCAAAGTTTTTTCATCCACGCCACCAAGTTCTGGAGCCTTTGATTTATCTTTTAGATCAAAAGTCATGGAGAATCCCTTGGCTGGATAAACCGGAAGGTCTTGTCCAACTGTGCGGGAAAGTTTTGGACTCCAAACGCCCATGGCCAGCACGTAGTTATCAGCAGTCAACAGACCTTGATCAGTTTGTAGGCCAGTGATGCGATCGCCATCTGCAACGAATGATTTCGCAGTTACGCCAAGTTTGAACTCAACGCCTTTGCTGATTAGTAATTCAGTTAGCTTGCGAGTGAATAGTTCTGAGTTTCCGCTGCCATCGTTAGGTGCGTGAATCGCGCCCGCAAGTTGCACTGTTGCATTACCAAATGCTGGATCAACTGCAGCTAAACCCTTCATGTCGAGTCGCTCAAGTTTTTGGCCGTTATCGGTGAGAAGTTTCATCTTGCCCATACCAAGTTCTAACTCGGCGGCATCGCGATACAAGTAAAGCAATCCCTTGTCGATGCCTTGGTAATCAATGTTTTCGGCAAGTGCAATTTCATCAAGTTTGGTCTGGCTGTAATCGCACAAGTGCATCTTTGCCAAGGTATTGATTGCAGCGCGCTCTGTTGTGCACTCGCGCATGAACTGTAATCCCCACCAGAGAAAACGCGGGTTCAAAGTTGGCTTAACTCGAATTGAAGTCTTTTCTCCGAATAAGGATTTAACTAGCATCTTTGGTGCTGCAGGTGATGCCCAAGCAAAGCAATGGCCCGGTGCAATCAGTCCTGCGTTTACCGCAGTAGCTTCGGCGCCAACTTTGGTTGCCTTGTCTACCACTACAACTTCGTGACCTTCTTTAAACAAGTAGTAAGCAGTCGTAACTCCGACTACGCCACCGCCAACAACAATTGTGCGCACGAGATTCTCCTAGTGATTTAACTAACGACAGTCTTTCAGCAAATTCCCTGATAGTCATGGGGAACGGTTGCGTTATATACATAAGTTATGAAATTGGCCCAATCAAAGACCGGTAGGCCAGTAGCCTCTTCAATTGCCTTGCTGTACGGAGGCAAGTCGCTGCACTCCAACATAAATGCCCGAATTGCTGGATCTCGCTTGATTGCATCTTTGGCTGCTTGCACCGCTTCGGCCCGCATCTTGTCTTCATCAAGAGTTCCTAGTTCCTTCAAAATCACATCATTGAAGTGCGGGTAAGTCTCCATACCTTGCACAGTTAATCGCGAAGAATCGGTAACGCCAGCATGAGCAAGCAACTGATCAGTCATTGAAGCTGAGTTTGCAGTAAGAATTGCAATGTGATTTTGCTGGCCATACATGTTTAGCAACATCGGAATCTGTACCAAGCTAGTTAAGAACACTGGAATCTTTACCTGACTCGCTACGGCTTCTTGATAAGCCGCCATGAATCCACAGTTACCGGTAATTGCGCGCACACCTTCGGCTTCTAACTTCTTTGCGGCATCAATCATGATCTGGGCATAGCTATCGCCGTTGCCGCGAAGCACGTCCGCACCGGAAACTCCAGCGACTGATTCGTATCGCACAGGAAAAGGGAAGGTTCCTGCGTTATTCAAATCACCTGGAATAAATGGGATGTGCCACTCGGCACAAAGCATTCCAATTGCGTACCCGTAAGCAACTTGTCCAGCTCTGGCTTGATAGATCATTTAATTCCTATAAGTTTCAAGATTCCCGCGAATCTGCATACATTAGTGCATGCACTAATCATTCTTTGCCCAGAAAGTCCCTAAGTCAAGCCTGTTTTGCCACTTGCCAATGCTGGGCGCAGCGTGGAAGAGTGCAATCATGAGCGAATCGCGGTTTTTACCGAACTTTGAGTCAATCGCTCCATTTACTCGACTAACGGACTCTGGAATCTTGGATTCTGGCGAATCTCCAATGTCAGATGAAGCGGTGCTTGAAGCACTTCGCTACATGATGCTGACGCGCGTCTTTGATGACAAAGCCACCAGCATGCAACGCCAAGGTCGCTTTGGAACTTTTTCTTCAGTGCGTGGTCAAGAAGCATCGGTAGTTGGCGCAGCCTCCGCTCTTGATCCAGCTAAAGATTGGATTGTTCCGCAGTATCGAGAATTTCCAGCTTTGATTCGTCATGGATACCCAATTGAAAACTTTGCGCTTTACTTCATGGGCAATCCAAAAGGTGGAAATATTCCGCCAAACGTAAACATGTTGCCAATGCAAATTTCGTTAGCTGCACAAATCCCGCAGGCAACTGGTTTGGCTTGGGGATTAAAGATGCAAGGTGGCGATGGTGTTGCCATAACTTTCTTTGGTGATGGCGCATCTTCAGAAGGTGACTTCCACGAAAGTTTAAATCTTGCCGGAATTGTTAAAGCACCGGTGATTTTCTTTCTGCAAAACAATGGTTGGGCAATTTCAACTCCGCGCGAAAATCAAACAGCAGCTCGATCATTTGCTGAGCGTGCAATTGGTTATGGTGTTGAAGGCGTAATTGTTGACGGTAACGATTTACTAGCTGTGCACGAAGTAACAGCGCGCGCTGTTGCAAAAGCTCGCGCTGGCGACGGCCCAACATTGATTGAATCCGTTACATATCGAACTGGTGCACATAACACTGCAGATGATCCAACGAGATATGTCGATCAACAAGAACTTGAAAAATGGCAACAGAAAGATCCAGTAGAGCGAATTAAGAATTACTTACGTAGTCGCGGAATCTGGAATGAAGTTTTAGAACAAGAAATGCTAGATAGTTGCGCTGCACAAATTGATGTTGCAATGGAAATTGCGCGTAACACACCGCTTGCAACTAGTGATGCTTTGTTTGATCACGTTTATGCCGAACCACCACAGCGAATGCAGGATCAGAAATCTGATTGGGCAATACGAAATGGTGGTGCCTGATGAGTGAAAAGACAATGATCGAAGCAATTCGGGAATGCCTTGGTCAAGAAATGGAAGCTGACAATCGCGTAGTTGTGATTGGTGAAGACGTCGGTGTACTTGGCGGAGTCTTCCGCGCAACTGATGGTTTGCAAGCCCGCTTTGGTAAGGAACGTGTTGTTGACATGCCTCTTGCCGAAGGTGTGATTGTTGGTTCAGGAATCGGTCTAGCAATTAGTGGCCTTCGACCAGTAATTGAATTGCAATTCTTAGGTTTTGGCCATCAGGCTTTTCACCAAATCGGTCAGCAAGTAGCTCGGTTACGTTATCGCTCGCAAGGCAGGCATTCGCTTCCACTTGTGATTCGTTCACCATTTGGTGGCGGAGTTCGAACTCCTGAACTTCACTCGGATGCCTTCGAAGCCTTTTACACGCACACTCCAGGCTTAAAAGTCGTTGCTCCGGCAACTGCATACGATGCAAAAGGTTTACTTACAGCGGCAATGGAATCAGATGATCCAGTTCTGTATCTAGAGCCGCTTAAGGGTTACCGATTAACTAAAGATGAAGTACCTGATGAGCGATACACCGTTCCACTTGGCAAACTTCGAGTGGCTCGTGAAGGAACTGATGTAACTCTGATCGCTTGGTCAGCTGCAGTAAATGTAGCTGAGCGCGCGGCTGAAGAACTTTCTGAGCAAGGGATCAGCGTAGAAGTACTTGATCTGCGTTCGCTGAACCCACTTGATATAGATGGCATCGCAGAGTCCGTTGCAAAGACTGGCCGGGTAGCAATTCTGCACGAAGCTCCACTTACTGGTGGCTTTGGCGCAGAGCTGGTGGCAACGATTCAGCAAGAATGTTTCTACAGTTTGGAAGCGCCAATTATTCGAATCACTTCGCCTGATACTCCATATCCACTTGGTGGCGTGGAAGATTTATACATCCCAGATGTTGATCGAGTAGCTGCTGAACTTGCAGCCTTGGCAAAGGCCTCAGCATGAGCAACTTAATTGACTACAAACTTGCTGACGTTGGCGAAGGTATTGCCGAAGCGGAAGTTATCGAATGGCTAGTTGCAGTTGGGGACAGCGTTAAAGAAGATCAGCCAGTAGTCGTTGTTGAGACTGATAAATCCCAAATCGAAATCCCAGCTCCGGTAACCGGAATTGTGAAATCACTTGGCGCAAAAGTTGGCGATGTTCTAGCAGTTGGTTCTAACCTGATGCAGATTGAAGCAACTGGAAAAGTTTCAAATGACATTGCCTCACATGTTGCGGCGCCGATGACTGAGAGTAAGCAAACTTCTCCGCAGGCGGCAACGCCAGCACGCGCAACAAACATGCGACCACTAGCCAGTCCTAGTACGCGCAAACTTGCAGACTCCCTTGGTATTTCTTTAGAAGCTGTAACGGGTTCAGGTCCTAATGGCCGAATAACTGACGAAGACGTAACTAATGCCAAGTCAGGTTCCAATGCACCAACAGGTTCGCAAGACTTAGGCCCTTCAACTTCGCAAGCTGATGGCGACGGCATAACTCTGATTCAGTTGCGCGGGTTACGCCGACAAATTGCAACCAGCATGTCTGAGGCACTTCGGATTCCACACATCACTGAGTTCAAAGAAATCGATGCAACTGCACTTATGGCATTACGCAGTGAACTTGCGCCACAGTTTGAAAAAGAAGGCATCAAGTTCTCGGTAACTCCGCTTTTGATGCGGGCCTGTGTTCTTGCATTACAGAATCATCCAACCTTTAACGCGCGCTTCGATGCCGAAATGGGCGAGGTCCGACAATACGATGACATCAACCTTGGCTTTGCAACCGCAACTGATGATGGCTTGATTGTTCCGGTTATGCGCAAAGCAAATGACTTCACCGTTTCCATGTTGGCAAAACAAACTGATCAACTTGCTGAACTAGCAAAGACCCGCAAGGCAACATCCGATCAACTTGGTGGCGGCACATTTACTGTTACTAACTTTGGATCGTTTGGAACTTGGCTGGGAACTCCAATCATTCGCCCGCCTGAGGTTGCGATTGCTGGCTTTGGCCGCATTGCCGAAAAGGTAATTCCAGTTGATGGTGTTCCAGCAGTTCGCATGGTTTTGCCAATTGTGGTTGCCGCTGATCATCGCATTAACGATGGCGCGCACCTCGGAGCATTTGTTAGTGACATCGCAAAACTTTTGCTTAACCCAGAATATTTAGTGAAGTAGGGCAGAAGCTGTGGTCGTTGGAGAAATGCCGTCATCGGTTGACTTGTTAGTTATCGGCGGTGGACCTGGTGGCTACGTAGCAGCAATTGCAGCCGCCCAACTTGGTCGTCAAGTTGTTTTGGTTGATGCCGATGGTGAGGCTGGACTCGGTGGAGTTTGTGTAAACGTTGGCTGTATTCCTTCCAAGGCACTTATTGGATTAGCTCACGCAACTCATGACATTTCGGGTTGGGGTAAACGCGGACTCAAAGTAACAGGAGAACCATCGGTAGACATGAAGGAATTCCAAACTTGGAAAACTGAAGTGGTTAGCGGATTGAATAGTGGTGTTCGCCAACTACTTAAAACCGCCGGCGTCGAAGTTCGCCAAGGCTTCTTTAGATTTACTCGCAAAGATCAAGGTGTACTCGAATACGGAGAAGCACCGCCAACTCACATTCAGTTTAAGAATTGCATCATTGCAACTGGGTCCAGGCCAACAGTTATTCCAGGACTTCCACGCGACGGAAAACGAATCCTTGATTCATCCGATGTACTTGCGCTAGATGTTTTGCCTAAATCAATTGCAGTTGTTGGTGGCGGTTACATCGGAGTTGAACTAGGCACTGCATTAGCTCAACTTGGTTCCAAAGTAACAATGATCGAAGCTGCCGAGAGATTGTTGCCAGCGCTTCCTTCCACATTGGTTGCGCCAGTTGCTCGTCGCCTTGGCGAACTTGGCGTGGACATTCGAGTCAATACCAAAGTTGTTAGCGATAACGGTAAGTCCTTAACCGTCACATCCGATGGCACTGAATCAGAAATTGCAGTTGATTACGTTGTAGTTGCAATTGGTCGAACTCCAAATACCGATGACATTGGTTTAGAAGTTTTGGGCGTAAAGCCAAACGCTCGAGGAATTCTAGAAGTTGGTCCTGATCTATTGGTCACACCAAAAATTGCAGCGATCGGTGATATCACGCCTGGCCCAGCCCTTGCTCACAAAGCCAGCGCTGAAGCGCACGTCGCAGCTGAAGTCCTCAGCGGACATGATGCCAAGTTTGATCCAACCGCAATTCCAGCCGTGGTGTTTAGCGATCCAGAGATCGCGATGACTGGCTTCACAGTTGAAGAAGCGAAAGAAGCGGGCTACCAAGCCCAAGCTGCAATGTTCCCAATGGCTGCGTCGGGTCGGGCATACACACTTGGTGAAAAAGCCGGATTTGCGCAGCTCGTTCACACCCCAGAAGGTGTTGTGCTCGGTGCCCAAATTGTCGGACCTCACGCCTCCGAATACATCGCTGAAGTTACCTTGGCGATCGAAATGGGAGCAAACCTGCAAGACTTAGCCGACACAATTCATCCACATCCATCTATGAGCGAAACCTTGCCAGAGGCAGCTCGAGTTGGTTTGGGATTCCCAATACATGTTTCACCAAAACGCCAACGCAATACCTAAGAAGGGAAGTACGTTTTAACCATGCGTATTACAGAAGCCGACAAGAAGTTCCTCAAGGCTGACATTGAGGTTCTAAAGGCACCAGAGTTAGATTCCCC
>JBILBY010000039.1:0-6899 GCA_044353415.1 Candidatus Nanopelagicales bacterium
CGTCTTCGCGTGGCTTTGTCAGCACTAACTATGGCTGAGTACTTCCGCGATGTTCAAAAGCAGGACGTACTTCTGTTCATCGACAACATCTTCCGCTTCACCCAGGCAGGTTCAGAAGTTTCAACACTTCTTGGCCGTATGCCTTCTGCGGTGGGTTACCAGCCAACACTTGCTGATGAAATGGGTGTGCTACAAGAGCGCATTACTTCAACTCGTGGTCACTCGATTACTTCTCTTCAGGCAATTTACGTTCCTGCAGATGACTTGACTGACCCGGCTCCAGCTGCAACCTTCGCTCACCTTGATGCGAACACCGTACTTAGCCGTCCGATTTCGGAAAAGGGTATCTACCCGGCTGTGGATCCACTTGATTCCAGCTCCCGTATTTTGGATGCCCGCTACGTTGGCGCCGAGCACTACGCAGTTGCTGCAGAAGTTAAGCGAATTCTTCAGAAGGCCAAGGAACTTCAGGACATCATCGCGATTCTTGGTATCGATGAACTTTCCGAAGAAGACAAGATCCTGGTTAACCGTGCGCGTCGCATCGAGCGCTTCCTGTCACAGAACATGTTCGTGGCTGAAGCCTTCACCGGCCAAAAGGGTTCCTTCGTTCCAGTTGAAGAAACTGTTGCTTCCTTCAAGAAGCTAACTGAAGGTGAATACGATCACCTACCAGAGCAGGCATTCTTCATGGCTGGTGGCATCGATGACGTTATCGAGAACGCCAAGAAGCTTCAGGGCTAATCGTGTCTGAACTTAACGTTTCCGTCGTAGCTGTTGACCGCAAGATCTGGGTTGGCTCAGCTAAGTCGATCGTTGCCAAGACCCCAGAAGGCGAGATCGGCATTCTGCCAGGTCACGAACCAGTGCTGTCTTTGTTAGTGAATGGCGTTGTTCGAATCGAACCTACTGAAGGTTCGAAAGTAGCAATTGCAGTTCATGGTGGCTTCGTAGCTATGGATTCGGATAACGTTCGAATCTTGGCCGAGACTGCAGAACTATCAAGCGACATTGATGTTGATCGCGCGCAGAAAGCTCTGGATCGTGCACGTGCTGCCGGTGAAGATTCACCTGAAGCACTTGCTGCAGCGCATCGCGCCGAAACTCGTTTGAAGGCAGCCGCTGCGGTTACCGCATCAGGAATGCATAGCTAAAAACTAGTCAAATACCAAAGGCTACTTTCCAAGAGGGAAGTAGCCTTTGGTATTTGAATTCAAGTCGAGGTTTTACTACTTGACTTTAAATGGGCTTGAAACAACTTTGCGAGATGGTCCCACGATTTGAATTCGGTAAGTACCAGATTTACTGACTTTGACAACAGATCTGGAAGATGAATTGACTTTCTTGAGAGTTACCCATTTCTTGCCAGATTTACGTTGAATCCAAGTTTTTGATCCCGCTGGGGAATCCACTGTCAAGGTAAATTTTCGCTTCACTATGTTCGATATCCCAATTACCTCGACTGCAACAGGCGGAGCAGCAACTGGAGCGGGCGCTGGCGCAGCTGGCGCCGGTGCTGGCGCTGGAATTGCTGCAAGCCTTGCCGCTTCGGCAGCAGCAGCGATTCTAGCTGCTTCAGCTGCCTCGAGGTCTACTTGCATTTGGGCAGAAGTGGCGGCAATAGTAGCTAGTTGCTGCTGAAGTGCAACGTCCTGTAATTCCAGATCCTTCGTAACTACTGCAGGCGAGTAAATCAACCTTGAGGGGTCACGAAGCTTTCCACTAACAAATGGAGTGGAGTTACTGAGCAATTCAGAAATGACTTGGCTTCTTGTGAAGTTTGGGTTGGCTTCCAAGATTTTCGCGACGGCCCCTGCAACAAATGGACTGGCCATTGAAGTCCCAGAGCTTGTCCGTGTACTAATTGGATTTGAATTTCCGGCTGAAAGAATAGATTCACCTGGTGCAAAAATATCAGTGCATGCACCAAAATTTGAAAAACTTGAGCGAATATCATTGAGACCCGATGAATTCACAGTAATTGTGCCTGGCGTGCTTGCTGGTGAAGAGTTACAAGCATCTTCATTTTTGTTTCCTGAGGCAACGACAACGTGCACCCCATCATCAATAAGAAGCTGGACCCAATAATCAAGAAGAACGCTTTTGTTACCTCCCAAACTCATGTTTGCTACAGCTAACACTCCCGCTTGATGGTGACGAATTGCCCAATCAATTCCGTAGATAACATCCGAATTATATGCGTCGCCATTACAATCAAAAACCCGAATTGGAATCAGAGAAGCTTTTTTCGCAACTCCATAAGTTTTTCCGCCAAGAATTCCTGCCACATGAGTGCCATGACCGTTAGTGCTGCAGTCTGTAGAGTGTCTAATTGACAAGGTATCTGCGAGATCACTTACAGCGTTGTATCCAAGCTCCAATCTGTTCTCAAATTCATCATTCGGATAGATGCCGGTATCAATCACATACGCATCTACACCCAGGCCTGTGTTGTCGTGTTTATATGTTCCATTTAGTGTCGATGACCTTTGATCAATACGATCCAAACCCCAAAGATCACTTGAACTGATGTCTTGGGTGGTCGTTGTATATTCGTTCACCGCTAGAGAAATTGGATAATCAGGTTCTACAATCGCAACTTGTGGTGACTTTTCAAGTTCATTAGCAATTTTCGTTGCTTCTGACTCACTAACAGCACCTGGAAGATTCACTGTGAAAAGATCTCTTCCAATTCTTTCCACAACATCTAGTTCGATGTTGGGAAGAAAGTTTTGCCCCGTAACATCACCTGAAACATTGACTGGAGATACCCCTGGTTCATACGAAACTAAAAGTCGAGAAATCTCAGATTCACCTGAAGTGATGCTGGACGAATAACCCTGTTGGTTGGCGCCAGCAGGAGCGATTCCCAGAGTTGTGAAAGTTAAGGCAAAACTTGTGGCAGCAATTAGGAAAATGGAGCGCCGAGGACGCACGGTACTACGGCGCGTGTCATTAAAGTCCATAATTTTCCCTTCGGTACTCAAATTTTACCCGCAATTACAAATCCACAAACAGCGAGAAGTTGGACATTTGTCCAAGTTCTGTACAAGTTTCACCACCTTGATGGCCGTTTTGCCCCAACCTCTAGGCTCAAGGTATGGCACCTCGTATCGCAGTAGTTGGCAGCATTAATGCCGATCTAGTGGTCCAGATGCCAAAACTGCCAGGTCGCGGGGAAACCGTAAGCAGTGCCGAGCCAGCTTGGTTCCCTGGTGGCAAAGGCGCCAACCAAGCAGTTGCCGCGTCGCGCATGGGTGGAAACGTTTCTATGTTTGGCGCAATCGGCGCTGATGAACCAGGTCAGATGTGTTTATCTGCATTGAAACAAAGTGGAGTCAATGTTGATGCGGTGGTAACGGCTTTATCTCCAACTAGCACCGCACTTGTCATGGTTGAACATTCAGGCGAAAACCAAATCGTGGTTGCAGATGGCGCTAACCAACACGCATCTTTTGATGCAGCACAAATTTCAGCAGCAGACGCTGTCATAGTTCAATTTGAAATACCTGAGTCAGTGATCGTTGAAGTTGGGAAAGCGGCCAAAGGTATTTTCTGCGTCAATGCAGCTCCAGTTCGAGAATTATCTACTGAACTGGCAAGTTTGATTGACGTCTTAATTGTTAACGAACATGAGTTTGCGCAACTTGGCGAACCAAAATCAGGACTTGTGATTGTTACTGCTGGCGCAAATGAAGTGGTTGCTTTCCAAAATGGAGAAGTTGTCGCTAAGTCACAGCCACCAAAAGTAGAAGCTTTGGACACAGTGGGCGCAGGAGACACATTTGTAGGTGCATTTGTGGTCGCCTACGCGTCTGGAAAAACCATTCCTGATGCATTAGATCTAGCCTGCGCAGCTTCTGCACTTTCAACGTTAAAACTTGGTGCTCAATCTGGAATGCCAACAGCAAGTGAAGTTAAAGAATTTTTCAATAAGTAGAGACATCTAAGTAAAGAGGAAACATGACCCGCGCACTTTTGATTGACACTGACCCTGGAATTGATGACGCAGTCGCAATCGCGCTTGCCTTGGCATCAACAGAAGTAGATGTCATTGGCATCTCTACCGTTGGCGGCAACTCTGGCCTTGAAGCCACGACGCGTAATGCCTTGCGCTTACTTGAATTCATGGGTCGGACAGACATTCCTGTCGCATCAGGACATGACGAGCCATATGCTCGAGCCAAAATGGAAACTGGATACGAGCCAGTTCATGGACATGATGGTCTAGCCGGAGTCGACCTTCCAGAGCCAACTACAACAGTAGTTTCAACGGATGCCCCAGCATTCCTGGCAGAAAAGATTCGCAACTCGCCAGATCCAGTTACTTTAATTGCAATTGGACCACTTACAAACATTGCGCACTTGGCTGACAGATTCCCAGATGTCATTCCGATGATTGATCGGTTTGTGATTATGGGTGGCGCAGCTCGAACCGGAAACGTAACACCAGTTGCAGAATTCAACATCTGGCATGATCCAGAAGCTGCAAAGCGAGTTTTTGCCAGTGGCATCAACACTGTAATGGTCGGTTTGGATGTAACACACTCGGTTAAGACATTTGAAACTTTATGGGGCTGGCTAAAGGACGGAAGCAAGTTCGGAAAGGTGTTTGATCACATTCTGACTTCTTACACAAATTTCTATGAGATCTTTTACGGCGAACGCATGACGCACCAACACGACGCGTTAGCTATGGCAGAAGCTATTTGGCCTAACATCATGGAACTTGAGCCAGCGTTTATCGACGTTGAATGTCAGGGTGAACTAACGCTCGGTATGACAGTTACGGATACTCGACTTCGCAATGGTGTTGAGCCAAATGGATATGTTGCCTGGTCCATCGATGGCGATAACTTTCATCAGAAGCTAATGTCGGCTTTTGTAAAAATGAGCGCAAGCGTCGGTAACTAATTAGCGAGTGCTACCTGGCTTCCAAAGAACGTCGCCGACTTCCTTGTTGGCAACGCGAGAAAGAATAAACAGTAAATCTGAAAGTCGATTCAAGTAGTTTGCCGCCAGTACATTCATGCCACCGTGGTACATATCTATGGCACCCCAGGTGCTTCGCTCGGCACGTCTAGTTACTGTGCGAGCTACGTGCAAGTAAGCAGCGCCCACTGTTCCACCAGGCAAGATAAAGGAGCGTAGCGCTTCGACTTCTTCGTTGTACTTATCGCAAGCTGCTTCTAAGCGTTCGATGTAATCAGGTGTAACGCGAAGTGGTTCATGCGCTGGGTTATCAATCACCGGAGTGCAAAGGTCTGCGCCAACATCAAACAATTCATTTTGAATCATGGTTAACAGTTCAACAATGTCACTTCTAAGTTCACCCGCGGCAACTGCAAGGCCAATCGAACTGTTGGCTTCATCAACGTCGGCATAGGCCTTAAGGCGAGGATCATTCTTTCCAGTTCGGCTCATGTCACCAAGATTGGTAGTGCCGTCGTCGCCAGTGCGAGTGTAAATTCTTGTTAAATTGACCATGCCCTAAGCCTAGGGCGCATTGGGTTTATCTGCCTTTTCTTGAGTTAGAAATTAAATCGGCAAAAGCACGTTATTCTGCTTAATCGTGGATGTTTTTCGGATTCAAGGGGGCGCCCGCCTAGTTGGCGAGGTGCATGTCACCGGTGCCAAAAACAGCAGCCTAAAACTTATGGCAGTTGCTTTGCTGGCGGCTGGAAAAACGACAATTCACGCAGTTCCAAATATTCTCGATGTTGCGATCATGGCTGAGTTGCTTCGCCGACTTGGTTGTTCAGTCAGTTACAGCGCAGAAACTGAGACCGTTGAAATTGACGTACCCGCCACCATCGAGCATCGCGCGGATTACGACTTAGTCCGACGCATGCGAGCATCAATTGCAGTTCTTGGACCACTTGTCGCCAGAACCGGCGCCGCAGATGTTGCTTTGCCAGGAGGTGATGCAATCGGATCACGCGGACTTGATATGCACACCGCAGGTCTAGAACGTATGGGCGCGACTGTCACCAATGAACATGGCTACCTCGTTGTTCATGCACCAAATGGCGGTCTAGTTGGCACTCATGTGTATCTGGATTTTCCAAGTGTTGGAGCTACCGAAACTTTGTTGATGGCAGCAGTCACTGCAAATGGCGTGACGGTAATTGATAATGCTGCGCGCGAGCCAGAAATCGTTGATATCTGCAACATGTTGTTAGCCATGGGCGCGCAAATTGATGGCGTTGGCACCTCGCTACTAACGATCACTGGAGTTTCAAGTTTGAAAGCGGTCGAACACACCACAGTTGCTGATCGAATTGTTGCAGGAACTTGGGCCGTGGCCGCTGTAATTACTGGTGGAGACATCACAGTGCGCAATGCAAATAGTGAGCACCTTTCGATAGCACTTGAGAAGTTGGTAACAGCTGGCGCTGAAGTAGAAACAACTAATGATGGATTTAGAGTCCAGATGAATAAGCGTCCTACTGCCATCGATGTTGTTACGCTTCCGTATCCAGGATTCCCAACTGACCTACAGCCACAATTCATTGCGCTAAATTCAATTGCCGAAGGTTCTGCGATGGTTACCGAAAACTTGTTCGAAGCACGTTTCAGGTTTGTGCAGGAACTGACTCGACTTGGTGCTGAAGTTCGAACTGATGGTCATCACGCACTTATTAGAGGCCGTTCCCAATTGTCCGGAGCTCCCGTAGAAGCCACAGACATCAGAGCTGGAGCTGGATTAGTTTTAGCTGGCTTAGTTGCTGATGGCGAAACTACGGTTCACGCCATTGACCATATTGATCGTGGGTATGTGGACTTTGAAAAACAGTTGAGCAAACTTGGCGCCAACATTATTCGTGAGACTAGCCCGCAGCTTTCTTAAGAACCTGTTTCGCAACTTCAACATCTTTAGGCCATACCATAATCCTTGG
>JBILBY010000040.1:0-6858 GCA_044353415.1 Candidatus Nanopelagicales bacterium
CTTCCAGAAATGATCATCACTGGTTATCCAGTTGAAGACTTGGCCCTTCGGCCCTCATTTCAAAATGCTTCTGAGCTTGCTACTAAGGATTTTGCGCTGGCACTCAAAGCAGCAGGACTCGGCGAAGTCTTAGTATTTGTTGGCTACCTGCGACGGACCAATGACACTGAAGCCAAAACCTTAGGTGTTCCACGCGGCGGTCCGATGAACTGCGCGGCGGTTATCTACGACGGCAAGATCCAAACTAGTTACGCCAAGCATCACCTACCTAACTATGGCGTCTTTGACGAGTATCGATACTTCGTGCCTGGAAATGATTCGGTATTGATCCGCGCATTTGGTGTCGATATCGCCGTAGCAATTTGTGAAGACTTGTGGCAAGACGGTGGTCCAGTTTCGCAAGTTAAAGCTAATAGCGCTGGACTACTGGTAGTTCTAAATGGTTCGCCGTACGAACGAGACAAAGATGATGTTCGCCTAAACCTAGTAAAGCGTCGAGCTCTCGAAGCTGATGCCCCACTGGCTTACGTAAACATGGTGGGTGGGCAAGACGAATTAGTTTTTGAAGGTGACTCAATCATCGTTTCCAAAACTGGTGATGTCATTGAACGGGCATTGCAGTTTGAGGTCGACATGCTTATTGCTGATCTTGAAATTGCTCCAGCAGGAACCAGCACAACTCTGGCAAAGGGCGAAGCCGTCACAGTAATTCCAAACGCAGCGGTTTCCAGTGATAAACCAGCACTAACCGTTGGTTCAAGAAAGCGCCTTGATCCAATAGCAGAGGTTTACTCAGCACTAGTGGTTTCGCTGCGCGACTATGTTCAGAAAAATGGCTTTAAGTCGATCGCACTTGGTCTTTCCGGCGGCATTGATTCTGCGCTGGTTGCTGCGATTGCAGCCGATGCTATTGGCGCCAGCAATGTTTATGGCGTTTCCATGCCGTCTAAGTATTCTTCAGGGCATTCAAAAACAGATGCGAAAGATACAGCCGATCGAATTGGCTTGAATTTTCGCATAGTTGAAATTGAACCTATGGTTTCGGCTTACTTGGCGAACTTAGATTTAACTGGGCTAGCTGAAGAGAATCTGCAAGCTCGAGTTCGCGGCATGATCTTGATGGGACTTTCAAACCAAGAAGGACACTTGGTTCTTGCCACCGGAAACAAGAGCGAACTCTCCGTTGGTTACTCAACCATTTATGGTGACGCAGTGGGTGGCTTTGCTCCCCTAATGGACGTGCCGAAAGTAGATGTTTGGGAATTAGCCAAGTGGCGTAATCAATCTGCAATAAGCAATGGCGAAGTCGCGCCGATTCCTGAATCGAGTATCTCGAAGCCACCAAGTGCTGAATTGCGTCCTGGTCAGCAAGATTCTGATTCGCTGCCAGATTATGAAGAACTCGATGCCATCCTTGAGATGTATGTTGAGCAAGATCTAAGCGCTGAACAAATAACTGCTGCTGGCTTTAATGCCGAAACTGTTAAGCGAATTCTGCTACTAACTGACCGCGCTGAATACAAGCGCCGGCAATACCCACCTGGCCCAAAGGTTTCTGGCAAAGCATTCGGTAAAGACCGACGGATGCCAATAACTAACAAATGGTCTGAGTGACCTTTTGTTAGTTCAATAAGCACTGCCTAGTAAATGGGTTGAATAGCCCGTTTTTCAGAAACTCGCGCTCTGCCTGAAATTCCTGACACAATGGAGTTACAGATCCGGGGACTGCCACCGCGCAGCCTCGAGAGCGGAGAACTAAGAAATGACTTCTGAGCCTTTGTATGGCGGAAAACAATCACGGCGAATTACAACCAGCGATTTAATTGCTGCAAAAGCGCGCGGTGAAAAGTGGCCAATGATTACTTCGTATGACGCACTAAGCGCCAGCGTCTTCGACGAAGCTGGTATTCCTGTTTTGTTGGTTGGAGATTCTGCAGCCATGGTTGTTTACGGATATGACTCAACTATTCCGGTCACGGTTGATGACTTGATCCCCTTAGTTGCTGCAGTAGAGCGTGGAAGTTCGCGAGCCATGGTCTTGGCAGATTTGCCATTTGGTTCGTATCAAAGTTCGCCAGCCCAAGCCTTAGAAACAAGCGTTCGCTTTATGCAAGAAGGCAAAGCTCATGCCGTAAAGATTGAAGGCGGGCGGCACATGGTTGAACATGTTTCGCTACTTACTCAATCCGGTGTTCCAGTTATGGGCCACATCGGGCTAACTCCACAGTCCGTTCATCAGATGGGTGGCTACAAAGTTCAAGGCAGAGGCGATGCAGGCGATGAACTAATTGCTGATGCGCACGCGCTAGTTGTAGCTGGAGTATTCGCAATTGTTTTAGAAGTTGTCCCACACGAACTTGCAACACGTTTAACAAATGAAATTCCGGTTCCAATAATTGGAATTGGTGCTGGCCCTGGAACGGATGCGCAAGTAATTGTTTGGCAAGATCTGTTAGGTCTAACGGGTGGCAAACAAGCAAAGTTTGTTAAGCACTATGCATCGTTGCGCGAGATCATGCTCGCAGGATCGAAGGCATGGGCTGCTGATGTTGCAAGCGGAAGTTATCCCGACCTTGATCATTCATACGAATAAATCTAAGAATTCATTTCATTTAACAGACGTCTTGTTTTGCCGTTTTTTTCGAAAATTTTCAGAAAATTGCTCAAATATCCAAACTTTTTTTAATTATTTTTTGACTTGATGCGAATGCGCAAAGAATGTTGAGAATTTCTTGCGAATCCATTGCCGAAGTAGGACAAAAACATATTTTCAAAAAAATCCGATAACCACGCGGTTTTTTTGATGTTTTCAGTTGTGAACGTGTGAAAATATCGCGTTGTAAATGTCCAAATTTAGAAAACTTTTTATCTTTTTTCGAAATATCTACGTTGCGACACGCGGGCAACTTTATTTGCAAAAAATGCACCAAAGTGTGGTTTTGTCTGCCAACCTTATAAACAAGAACCTTCGGGAAGTCCGAGGGTCTTACCTCGAGGAGGACCTGTGGCTGCCAAGAAAACCACAGCACGTAAGGCACCTGCTAAGCGCAAGGCTGCTAAGAAGAAGGCTGTAGCTAAGGCTCCAGCGAAGAAGGCCGCAAAGCGTAAGCCAGCTGCCAAGAAGAAGGCTGCCAAGAAGGCACCTGCAAAGAAGAAGGCTGCCAAGCGCAAGCCAGCCAAGAAGAAGGCTGCTGCTAAGGCTCCTGCAAAGAAGAAGGCTGCCAAGCGCAAGCCAGCTAAGAAAGCTGCTGCGAAGAAGGCTCCTGCTAAGCGCAAGGCTGCCAAGCGCAAGCCAGCTGCGAAGAAGAAGTAAATTTCCCCTGCTTCATCAAAAACCCCGTTCCCTTTTGGGAGCGGGGTTTTTGCTTTGTCTGAAAAATCTTAAAACGTAGCGAGTACTAATCCTCTTCGCTGTCTAACTCTTCTTGTCGCTTACTCATACGCTCCATTGCAGTTTCGGCAAGATCACGGGATTCATATGGTCCTAGCCTTGAGGCATTTGGACAAGCCGCCGCTTCTTCAACTTCTTTGTGTAATAAACAAAACCACCACTGCATAACTGCATTCTGGCACCTGATTGCTGCAATCCCGACCATTTGTAATTCGAATTAGAATAAGAACATGAATGCTCCAGTTGGAAACCTAGTCCCTGGAACCATCTCCCCCGAACGATCTGTTCCGGCAGCAATTGTGCGGCCCGAGTACGTTGGCAAGAAAGCTCCCAAGAAACATTCTGGATCAGATGTTCAGACAGCCGAGACAATTGAGAAGATGCGAATCGCTGGTCGGATTGCAGCGCAGGCCTTGGCTGAAGTTGGGAAGAATGTTGCACCCGGAGTAACAACCGATGAATTAGATCGCATCGGACATGAATTCTTACTCGACCACAACGCCTACCCCTCAACATTGGGTTACCGAGGTTTTCCTAAGTCGCTTTGCGCAAGTCTTAACGAAGTTATCTGCCATGGAATACCTGACTCGACCGTGATTCAAGATGGTGATATCTGCAACATCGACATCACTGCCTACATAAACGGGGTCCACGGTGACACTAATGCCACTTTCCTTGCTGGCAATGTAGACGAAGAATCCCGGCTACTTGTGGAGCGAACCGAAGAATCCCTAAAGCGCGCGATCGCAGCCGTTAGACCAGGACGCCCAATAAATGTGATTGGCCGGGTTATCGAGTCATATGCCAAACGCTTCAACTACGGAGTAGTTCGAGATTTCACTGGCCATGGAATTTCCACTACCTTCCATTCCGGTCTCATAATTCCCCATTACGACACCGAGCACTTTGATACTGAAATCAAAGAAGGTATGACATTTACCATCGAACCAATGTTGACCCTTGGAACTCATACTTGGGATATGTGGGATGACGATTGGACGGTAGTCACAAAAGATCGTCTGAGATCCGCGCAGTTCGAGCACACCCTAGTTGTTACGGCAGATGGCGCGGAAATCCTCACTTCGGTGTAGTTAACATTTCAATTACTTCGATTAGACTCATTCCATGACTCGTTGGCTATCCAAAGAACAGCAATCGCACTGGCGTTCCTGGATTACGGCTTCAACAGTGCTGCACGAGCAGTTGAGCCGAGAACTACAGGAAAAGCATGGATTAACAATTACGGATTATCAGATCTTGGTTCGACTGTCTGAAAGCGAAAACAGATCTAATCGAATGAGCGATTTGGCATCTCTAACTTTGCTTTCCAGAAGTCGGTTATCCCATCAGATAGATCGAATGGAAGCCGCTGGTTTGGTTTCGCGCGAAGTCTGCCCTGACGATCGCCGTGGCCAGTTGGCAGTATTAACTAACGCTGGCATGAAGGCTCTAGTTGCGGCCGCTCCAGACCATGTCGAAGGCGTCCGCAAGCATTTTGTTGACCTACTTACTGACGCTGAGTACAAGGCGCTTGGTAATGCTGCTAAGAAAATTGCCGACCACCTAGACAGTCTCTAGCAAGTGTCGAAATCTGAATTCTCTTTCGACGTTGTAAGTGCACCCGAGCGCAGCAGTAGCGCTAGAGCTGGAACTATAAACACCCCACACGGCCAAATTCAAACTCCTGCCTTTATTCCAGTTGGCACTAAGGCAACCGTTAAGTCAGTGATGCCAGAGTCAATGCAAGAACTTGGCTCCCAAGCCTTACTGGCTAACGCGTATCACCTCTACTTACAGCCCGGCGCAGATATCGTCGATGACGCAGGCGGCTTAGGTAAGTTCATGAACTGGCCTGGACCAACGTTTACCGACAGCGGTGGCTTTCAAGTCATGAGCCTGGGTGCTGGATTCAAGAAAGTCTTGGCTATGGAGACTGACACTGTTCAGTCCGATGATGTGATTGCTGAGAATAAGACTCGCCTGGCTCACGTTGATGATGACGGAGTTACTTTTAAGTCGCACCTAGATGGCACCATGCATAGATTTACCCCGGAATTTTCCATGCAGGTTCAGCATCAACTCGGGGCTGACATTATTTTTGCCTTTGACGAACTAACTACCTTGATGAATACTCGCGATTACCAAGTCATGTCACTTGAGCGAACTCGGCTTTGGGCAATCCGCTGCATCGACGAGCACAAGAAACTAACTGCAGATCGATCCAGTAAGCCGTATCAAGCACTATTTGGAGTCATTCAAGGCGCGCAGTACGAAGACTTGCGCCGAAAAGCTGCATCGGACCTTGGTGCCATGGACTTTGATGGCTACGGTATCGGCGGAGCGTTAGATAAGCATGAGCTTGGCACGATTGTCAGTTGGGTTACCGAGGAACTTCCGCTGGCGCGACCTCGCCACCTGCTGGGTATTGGAGAGCCTGAGGACCTCTTTGTGGGCGTTGAGGCTGGCATTGACACCTTTGATTGTGTTTCGGCATCACGCGTAGCTAGAAATGCTGCCGTGTACAACAACTACGGTCGCTTCAACATCACTAATGCCAAATACCGCAGATCCTTTGAGCCTTTAGTTGAAGGCTGTGAGTGCTACACGTGCACGCATTACACCCAGGCTTATTTGCATCATCTAGTTCATGCCAAAGAATTACTGGCCTCTACCCTGCTGACAATTCACAATGAGCACTTCATTGTTGGTTTGGTAGCGAAGATGCGCCAGACCCTGATTGATGGAACTTTTCAAGAATTCAAAACCGAATTTATGGGACAGTACCAACGACCTGGTCTTGCTAAAGACTAATTTTTAGTTCGCTGCCACATACGTTGGTTCGTTTGCCTTGACGTGAGCGATCACGCGGTACGTAACCGGCAGCATAACTATTTCAACCAGCGTCTTGTATAGGTAACCAACAATTACATAGTTCAAGAAATCTCCACCGGTGATGATTCCGTAGAACGCGATTGTGCAAAAGACAATCGTGTCAGCAAGCTCACCAACCAAAGTTGATCCGATGAGCCTGACCCAAAGTGAGCCTTCATTTGTGCGCGCTTTGATTTTGACCAAAACGTATGAGTTCAAAAGCTGCCCGACCAAGAACCCGCAGACGCTAGCAAAAACAATGCGCGGTACAAAGCCAAGGATTGCTTCGTAAGCTTCTTGGTTAGCCCAGCCACCACCTGGTGGAGATAGTTGAACTAGCCAAAACGTAACTGCTGCAATTATCGCCATCGCAAATCCAACAAAGATTGCTTTGCGCGCAGCTTTAAAGCCGTAAACCTCGCTAAGAATGTCGCCTGTTATGTACACCAACGGGAACAAGAATGCTCCGCCATCAAGGATTAGTGGACCAACTGATATGAGCTTTACCGCACCGATGTTCGAGATAACTAGCAGTGAAACAAACACTGCCATGATTACCGGGTAGTAACCCGAAGTAGTTGAAGCGTAAATAGGGG
>JBILBY010000041.1:0-6682 GCA_044353415.1 Candidatus Nanopelagicales bacterium
CCCTTACCTTGAAGCAAGGTGGAAACGTACTGCTACTCGACGAACCTACTAACGATCTAGATGTTGAAACCCTTGGATCGCTGGAAAATGCTCTCCTTGAATTTCCTGGCTGTGCCGTGATCACCTCTCATGATCGCTGGTTCCTAGACCGAATTGCAACCCACATCTTGGCTTATGAAGGCGACTCACAATGGTTCTGGTTTGAAGGCAACTTCGAGTCTTACGAAAAGAACAAGATTGACCGCCTTGGCGCAGATGCAGCTCGTCCGCATCGCGCAACATATCGCAAACTAACTCGAGGCTAGTTTCCAATTTTTGGATAGCAGTACACCTTAAGTTTGGTCTCTGTTAAGACTTAGTTGGCTTTGTCGTGTCACATTTAAGTCATGAGAGATGTAATCAAATCAGGTGTTGTTAAGCCTTGGATTACCAGAAACATCGCGTTAGTCGCACACGATAATCAAAAAGCAGAGTTACTTGATTGGGCAAGGCAAAATCGACGACTGCTATCCAGGCACAACCTATTCGCAACCGGTACTACCGGATCGCTATTAGCCGATGCCCTAGATTTGCCGGTCAATCGGTTCTTAAGCGGCCCACTTGGCGGAGACCAGCAAATTGGTGCTGCGATCGCCGAAGGTAAAATTGATATCTTGGTCTTTTTCTGGGATCCGCTTGAACCACAACCTCACGACCCAGATGTAAAGGCATTGCTGCGAATTGCAACTTTGTGGAACGCTGGAATCGCAGTCAATAGAACAACAGCTGACATGCTGATAACTTCCCAGTTATTCGAAGCTGATTTTCCAACTAAGCGACCACAGTTCAATGCAAATGGCAGTAAAGCAGACTTCGTAGACGCTCGGTAGCAACCCGATACGCTTGATGCATTAACCCACGTTAAGGCAGGTATTCGGTGACAGTGTTAACAATTCCAGTGCATTTGCGCTGGGGAGACATGGATATCTTTAAGCACATCAACAATGTCGCTTATGTTGGCTACTTAGAAGACGCTCGGGTATCGCTGCTGGCACAAGCAGGCTTTGCTCCTGACTTAGATGGTTTTGGACAATTAGTTGTTCGCCACGAAATTGATTACGTAAAGCCACTGGTATTTCAGCCAGAACCAATCGAGATGACAGTCTGGATTGAATCAATGGGGAACACCTCATACGTAATTGCTTACTCAATGCATGATGGTGACATCGAATACTTGCGAGCAAAAACCACCATGGTTTGCATGGACTTAGAACGTGGCCGACCTGGTCGGATCCCAGCTGAGCTTCGGGAAACTTACGAGCACTTAATGCGAAGCTAAGGTGTATTAACCAAGCTGTGCGCGGCAGAAACCAGGTAAGTCCAAAGTTGGTCACGTAGTGCTTCATCCATTTCTATCTGGGAAAGCGAAGCGTGCATATGGTAAATCCACCTATCCCGAGCATCGTCATCAATTACAAATGGCATGTGGCGCATGCGAAGTCTTGGGTGACCGCGTTCTGCTTGATAGATGGATGGACCACCCCAGTATTGTTGCAAGAAAAGCGTTAGGTGCCGACGGGATTCAGTTAGATCTTGATCGACATACATTGGACGCAAAACTTCGTCGGTCTCAATGCCGACGTAAAAACCATCAACGAGTTTGACGAAGAATTCTTCGCCACCAACTGCATCAAAGAGTGATTGTTCCACGCCTCTAGTTTGCCGTATTAAGTTCTTTGCTCTGCGCATCTAGTTCAGCAGCAGCTTTTGTGATGTTTCTAGTCATCGAGCCGAATACAAAACCGTGGAAAGGCCACACCGACCACCAATATGCATGGCCTGCTAATCCCTTTGGATGGTAGATCGCATGCTGGTGATACATGGTTTCGCCAGCATCATTCTTTTCCACGCGAAGCTCAAGCCAAGCAAGCCCAGGCATGTGCATCTCGGCTCGAAGTCTAAGTAACTCACCTGGAATACATTCCTCAACCCGCCAGAAATCTACAATCTCACCAGCAAGTAACTTGTTGGGATCTCGGCGACCTCGTCGAATCCCTGGTCCACCGAAAAATCGATCAATAAGTCCTCGAGTTTCCCAAGCCAGCGGGAAGGAGTACCAGCCATTTTCGCCGCCGATTCCCTCAATGATTCGCCATAGTGATTCTGGCGTTGAATTCGAAGGTACGTAACGATCGTCTGTGTATAGCGAGCCACCGGCCCAATCAGGATCTGTTGGCAATGGGTCGCTTGGTTCACCTGGCATAGAAGCTGAAGACCAACGTGACTTTACGTTTGCCTGGCGAATTCGAGTTAGTGCAATGGCAACTGAGTCTTCAAATCCCAATAAGCCCTCAGGCGGATCTGGAATGTATTGCTTAATGTCATGTTCAGCGCAGATAACTTCGGTTTTCAAACTATCAACCAGAGGACGTGCAATATTTTTTGGAACCGGCGTAACTAGGCCTATCCAACGAGCGGATAGACCAGGGGAGAGTAAGTTGATTGGCAGAATTATTCGCTTGCGCAGGCCAGCAACTTTTGCGTATCCATGCATCATCTTTTGGTAGGTCAATACATCAGGACCACCGATGTCGAATGTTCTGTTTAATCCGGCTGGCAAATTACGTGATTCAGTTAGGTATCGCAATACATCTCGAACCGCGATTGGTTGAATTTTTGTGCGGACCCATCTTGGCGTAATCATTGCTGGAAGGCGTTCCGTTAAATAGCGAAGCATTTCAAATGAAAGGCTTCCGGATCCGATAATTACCGCTGCACCAAATGCAATTGTTGGCACACCAGAATTGATAAAGATATTTCCGACTTCTGCGCGCGATCGAAGATGTGGAGAAAGCTTTGGATCATTTTGCAGACCACCAAGGTAAACGATTCGTCCTACGTTGTTAGCCTTGGCCGCTTGCGCGAAGACGCCTGCAGTATTTCGTTCGGTCTCTTCAAAGTCACCAGAACTTCCAATTGCGTGGATCAGGTAATAGGCAACATCAACATCGCGTAATGCCTCATTACAAACGTCGGGGTTATCTGCCGTGCCACTGACGATTTCAACCTGGTCAAACCAAGGATGCTGCGAGATTCGCTCTGGATGTCGAACCAGTACTCGAACTCGAACCCCTTCAGCAAGCAGGCGGGGTATTAGTCGGCCACCGATATATCCGGTGGCACCAGTTACGAGACAAAGTTGTGACATACCTAAGTGTTACGGATTTTTAGCCCTCGCGCAGAATGAGGAGCTTACTTTTCCCAAGTCGTGTTTTGGCTGAAGTTAGCAACGTTTAGGATTTCGCCATTTCTGATGTACCAAAGAACCCCAGATTCATCGCGAACTCGAGTCGTTCGCAGAGCCACTGCTTCGACTCGGCCTCTAACGGTTCCAATTTCGACTTCGTCGCCAATTCCGTACTGGTCTTCGATAATCAAAAAGATTCCGGAAATGTAATCCTTAACTAAAGTCTGGGCACCAAAGCCCAGAGCAACGCCGGCGATTCCAGCACTGGCCAAAAGCGGTGCAATGTTTACCCCAACGACCGTTAGGGCCATCAAAATCGCAGTGCCCCAAATGATTACTGAAGTCATGGTGTTTAAGACGGTTGAAATAGTAGAGCTTCTTTGATCCCGACGATCGCTCGAACCAAAGGCTTGTCGAATAACGCGGTTACTGGCCCGCACTAACAAGAAGCGCACTACAAATGCAACCAAGAAAATAATGATGATTCTTAAAGGTTCCCCCAGGAACCAATCCGGAAATTCTGAATTAGTCATATCTCTATTTTGGCGACAATCGACACATTTGTCATGGGCCGCAATCGTGTCGAGGATTCGTTATGTAAACTAAAAGGCATGACGAGAAGCCTTCGCCGTATTTGGTCCACCACTTCAGCTGTTGCAGTTTTGACGGCAACTTCTGTTTCGCCAGCATTAGCTGAGTCGACAAAGCGCGACGATGGCGATCAGCCAGGGGAACCAATGGGTACCCTGAACGCAATTTTGTGGTTCGTCGTTTTGCCTTTAGTGATCTATGGAATTCTTGCGCTACTAACCATGGGACCGAGCTGGACAAGCGCTGCCCGCAAATCAACTCGCGGTGGTTACTTAGACGACCCAACACTTTCGGATCGCCAAGTATCTGGCACCGAACGCTCGCAAATTAGCAACTAGCGAAATTGCAAATCTGAATTAACTCGCATCCATAGATTGACAGCGAAGCGAACGCGCCACGTTATCGCGCAACTCACGAACCAATCGAATAGCACCAACGTCAACTGAGCTAGCAATAAACGCATCAGCCTTGGCCAAAATTTCTGGCGAACCGAGTAAAGATGGGAACAGACCCAAAGTTAACGTTTGCGCTATTTCATTAGTGCGAGTTTCCCAAACTTCACCGATGACCTTGAAGTACTTGTCAACGAAAGGTTCTAGTAACGCACGTTGATCTGGTTGGGAAAATCCACCAACTGTTGATTCAAGTAGCGCATTGGCAAGATTGGTATCTTCGATTACCGACTTCCAAGCAATTAACTTTGCCTCTGCGGTTGGAATACCAGCGCGCGCAGATGCCGCTTGGCGCTGACCGCCAGCAGTGTTGTCGCGCTCTAATTCCTGATCGATTGCTGATTCAGGTAATGCACCTAATGCAACCAGGCGAGCCACGAGTTGCCAGCGCAGGTCAGTATCAACTTCCAAGCCAGCTGGGGTAGCACTTCCATCGAGCCAGCCAGCAATTAGGGAAATGTGATCTTCAGTTCTGGCTAAGCCGGCAATGTTTTTAACAAAGGCAAGTTGGTGATCGCCGCCTGGCTCAGCTTTTGCCAGCGCTTCGATAAGTGATCCAGCCAGAGCATCGCGATTCGCAGCCCGGTTTGCTGGGTTACCAAATTGCTCGATTGCGGATCGGGCTTGGAGCAAGAGCTGTTGCGCCACACCAATTTCGATACTTCCCAAATCGGTACCAAGGACCATATTCAAGTAATCAGTGGTACTCATTTCGGCATCGCGGGTCATGTCCCATGCTGCGCCCCAAATCAAAGCTCGCGAAACACTGTCTTCGATGTCACGCAAACCGGTAGCGGAAGTCTTCGCGGACTTTTCATCTAAGCGAATCTTTACGAAGGTGTAGTCACCGTCATTTAGCAACAACAGATCAGCAGCAGGCTGTCCAATGAGTTCTGGTACTTCAGTCCGAGCGCCATCAACGTCTATTTCGATACGACTATTGCGCTTGATTACTGAACCAGATCGGTTGTACAAGCCAATTCCAATGTGATGTGGGCGAAGAAGTTGATCTACGCCTTCCGGAGCAACTGGTGGCTCTTGAATTACTACGACAGATTTGTATTTTCCGTCTTCGATTTCAATCTCTGGGCGAAGCGTGTTCACGCCAGCTGTTTGCAACCAACGCTGAGTCCAGTCCTGAAGGGAGCGACCACTTGCAGCTTCGAGTTCAACTAATAAGTCAGTTAACTCAGTGTTACCCCAAGCATGCTTCTTGAAGTATTCCCGGATGCCAGCAAAGAATGCATCTTCACCAACCCAAGCAACTAGTTGGCGTAGGGCAGAGGCACCCTTGGCGTAGGTAATGCCATCGAAGTTAACTTCAACCGCATCCAAATCAAACATGTCTGCAACGATTGGGTGAGTGGTTGGAAGTTGATCTTGCCGGTAACCCCAAGCCTTACGTTGGTTTACAAAGTTCACCCATGCTTCGGTGTATTGAGTTGCCTCAACAGATGCGTGATGCGCAGCCCATTCGGCGAAGCTCTCGTTTAGCCATAGGTCATCCCACCACTTCATGGTGACAAGATCGCCAAACCACATGTGAGCCATCTCGTGTAACACAGTGTTAGCACGCTGTTCGTAAGTTGCGCGAGTTACCTTACTGCGGAAAACATAACTTTCGTGATGTGTAACGCAACCTGCGTTTTCCATTGCACCAGCATTGAACTCAGGAACAAAGAGTTGGTCGTACTTTTCAAATGGATATCCGTAATCGAAAGCTTCCTCAAAATACTTAAAGCCTTGCTTCGTGACGGTGAATAGATCTTCCGGATCTAGATACTCAGAAAGCGAACTACGGCAGAACAAGCCCAGGGGATAGCTCCCAAACTTTCCTTGATATTCGTCACGAACTTCGTAATACGGTCCAGCCACGATCGCTGTGATGTAAGTAGACATCTTCTTTGTGGCAGGAAACTCCCACTTTGCGATGCCATCACGAACTGAACTTGGAGTCGGTGTGGTCGAGTTGCTAACTACCTTCCAATGATCTGGAGCTGTTACTGAAAACGTAAATGTTGCTTTTATGTCAGGTTGATCGAAGCAGGCAAACACGCGTCGCGCATCAGCAATCTCAAATTGCGTGTAGAGGTAAACTTCATCATCCACTGGGTCAATAAAGCGGTGCATGCCTTCGCCGGTGTTCATGTAAGCGGCTTCTGCTTCAACAATTAGAACGTTGTGAGACTTTAGGTTGCGCAGCGGAATTCGAAATCCATCATGAGTAGAGGTATCTAGGGACTCACCATTTAGTTCTATCCGCTGGACTTTTGGAGCGATGAAATCAATCCAAGTGGAGTTTCCTTCACGAGCCGTAAAGTGCACAGTGGTACGACTGCCAAACGTGTCATCACGAGTTGAGAGGTCTAATTCCACGTCATAGTTTTGGGCTTGAACTACTGCGGAACGTTCA
>JBILBY010000002.1:0-19733 GCA_044353415.1 Candidatus Nanopelagicales bacterium
TGCAAAGGATGACCTTGGTAAAGAAAATGTTGCAGCCGTTGAAGCTGGACTTGCAAACCTTGGTCGCCACATCCGCAACGTACAAAAGTTTGGCGTTCCAGTTGTAGTTGGTGTCAACAACTTCACAACTGATACTGATGCTGAATTTGCTGCAGTGCAAAAGTACTGCGCTGAAATGGGCGTTGACGCTATTCGCTGCACCCACTGGGCCGAAGGCAGCAAGGGCACGACTGAGCTTGCGAAAAAGGTTGTTGAAATTGTTGAAGGTGGAACTGCAGCCTTCAAGCCGCTCTACCCAGACACCATGTCACTTTGGAACAAGGTCTCGACAATCGCAACGGAAATCTATGATGCTGGCGAAGTAGTTGCCGACAAGAGCGTGAAGGATCAGTTCAAGGTATTTGAAGATGCCGGTTACGGTCACTTCCCGATCTGTATGGCTAAGACTCAGTACTCATTCTCAACAGATGCAGCAGCCAAGGGTGCACCATCCGGCCACACTGTTGCGATTCGGGAAATCCGCTTAAGTGCGGGTGCTGAGTTCATCGTGGTTGTAACTGGAGACATCATGACAATGCCAGGCCTGCCTAGGGTTCCAGCTGCAAATAGCATCAAGCTTGAAAATGGCGAAGTTGTAGGTTTGTTCTAACAAGTTTGTAAAACGCCAGACAGGTGTTGCCCATGACGCATAATGTTGCGCCATGGGCAACACTAATTTGGCGGAAAGCAGTTCCGTTCAATCGGTAGATCGGGCCTTAATGATCCTTGAGATATTGGCGCAACGCGGTGAATCTGGTGTTACTGAAATCGCGGCCGACCTTGGAGTTCATAAGTCAACCGCTTCCAGACTTATGTCTGCCCTATTGAATCGTGGCCTGGTTGATCAAGTTTCGGATCGCGGTCGCTACCGATTAGGACTTGGCTTAGTTCGCCTTGCCGGATCAGTTACTAGTTCACTAGATGCAGTTTCAGGATCCCGAGCTGTCACCAAGGCCTTAGCTACTGAAGTCGGCGAAACCGTAAACATCGCAGTACTTGATAACAACCGAGTTTTGTACGTTGATCAAGTCATCGGCCCCTCGATGGTGTCCATGCGAAGTTGGCTTGGACATAGTGTTCCGACTCATTGCACAGCCAGCGGCAAAGTCCTGACTGCCTGGCTCGATGAATCGGATCGGATTTCAGCTCGCCCAAGTTCTTGGAAAAAGCTGGCTGCGAACACAATTACTTCCGGTGAGGCACTTGAAAAGGAACTTAAGCGAGTGCGCGAACTTGGTTACGCGGTGGCGAATCAGGAGATGGAGCCAGACTTTATGGCAGTCGCTGCGCCCATTAGAGACGAGCACGATGAGGTAACTGCTGCACTAGTTATTTCCGGGCCTGCCAGTCGTATTAAGCCTGAAGATTTTGAGTCGTTAGGCCACATTGTGAAACAGAGTGCATCCAAGCTTTCGGGTAATCCGAACTTCTGGCGAGAGTAAGGTTTTTACCTATGAAATACGAAAAAGTGACTGAACTGTTTATCAACGGAAAACGTCAAGGCAGCTCCTCAGGAGAAATCCGAAATGTTTTGCATCCTGCTGATGGACATTTAGTTGCCACCTTCCATGAGGGCGGCGCAGCCGACACAGTTTCAGCCATTGACGCAGCACGGAATACTTTTGATGGCACGCACTGGCCATCATTTAGTGGCGAACAACGTGGAAAGATTCTGGAACAAGTTGCCGAGATTCTGGAGCGCGACAAAGAACTATTCGCCCAAGCTGAATCAGAAGACACTGCAAAACGAATTGTTGAAGCCCGCTACGACATTGATGATGTAATTTCTGTGTTCAGATACTTTTCTAAGTTGGCACCAAAGTCACATGATCGGGAAGTAGATCCAGGTCGCGAAAACGTACGAAGCACCATGACGTCCGAACCTATTGGTGTTGTTGCAATGATCACGCCTTGGAACTATCCCCTATTACAGGCTTCTTGGAAGATGGCCCCAGCAATTGCAACTGGTTGCACATTCGTTATTAAGCCAAGTGAACTTACGCCAACAACAACATCAATGATGATGGATGTGTTTACCGAAGCCGGACTTCCAGCCGGTGTTGCAAACTTAGTTCTTGGTGCAGGAGCTGTTGCAGGTGGACCACTTAGTACTCATCCAGGTGTAGACATGGTTTCATTCACCGGAAGCTTGGCAACTGGTAAACGGTTAATGATTAATTCTGCTGAGACAATCAAACGAGTCGCCCTTGAACTCGGTGGTAAGAATCCAAACATTATTTTTGCTGATGCAGATTTGGACGCTGCAATCGATAATGCACTTACTGCTGTCTTCTTGCACTCAGGTCAAGTATGTTCTGCAGGTGCGAGACTTCTAGTCGAGAAAAAAGTTCATGACCAAGTTGTCAATGAGATTGCACGTCGAGCTGAACTAATCCGCCTCGGTGGCGCTCACGACGAAGATGCTGAAACCGGCGCATTAATCAGCGCGGCACACCGTGACAAGGTTGAACGTTATGTAGCTGATGCCCTTGCCGAAGGTGCGGTATTGCGTGCCGGAGGAAAGCGTCCTGAAGGATCGCAGTTTGCAAATGGCTTTTTCTATCGCCCAACAGTGCTAGATAACTGCACTACTGAGATGTCCTGTGTTCAGGATGAATCCTTTGGGCCTATCTTGACCGTAGAAACATTCGAAACTGAAGATGAAGCCATAAAACTTGGCAATGACACCATCTTTGGACTAGCCGGAGCCGTATGGACAACTGATTCAGAAAAGGCGCAACGCATGGCACGGCGCCTTCGTCATGGAACAATTTGGATCAACGATTATCATCCTTATGTTGCGCAGGCAGAATGGGGTGGCTTCAAGCAATCAGGTAATGGTCGCGAGCTTGGCGAAGCTGGGCTTGCAGAATATCTAGAGCACAAGCACATTTGGCAAAATCTAGCTCCAGCACCATCGGAGTGGTTCATACCAGCGAAAGGGCAAGTAAATGTCTAACAACTCGAGTGCTATCTCAGTTAACAATCTGTGGCAGGTCTTCGGTCCCAACCCAGAAAAGATTGTTGACAGTCCAGATGCCGCATTGCCCCGTGCCGAACTGCGCGAAAAGACCGGTAATACTGCCGCCGTTCGTGACGTTTCATTTGACGTAGCTCCAGGTGAAGTCTTCGTTGTTATGGGTCTTTCGGGATCCGGTAAATCAACTCTGGTTCGCTGCTTAACCAGACTTATTGAACCGACATCGGGAAGCGTCGTACTAGACGGCGAAGACATCATGAAAGCAAATGATGCGCGTCTACGCGAATTGCGCCGCACAAAGTTCTCAATGGTGTTTCAAAACTTTGGCTTACTGCCGCATCGCAAAGTAATTGACAACATTGCCTTTGCACTTGAAGTTAATGGCGTCAGCAAGGAAAAGCGTCATGCTCGTGCGAACGAAGTTATTGAACTGGTTGGACTCCAAGGTTTTGCCTACGCATATCCAGAACAGCTCTCGGGCGGTATGCAACAGCGCGTAGGTCTAGCTCGCGCACTTGCTGTAGATCCAGAGGTTATGTTCTTGGATGAACCATTCTCGGCACTAGACCCACTAATTCGTCGTGACATGCAGACTGAAGTTATTCGACTTCACGAAGAATTAGGCAAAACCATGGTTTTCATTACTCACGATCTGTCAGAAGCTCTAAAGCTTGGTGATCGCATCGCAATTATGCGTGATGGCGCAGTTGTACAAATGGGAACTGCTGAAGAACTCATCGCAAATCCAGCAGATGCCTACGTTGAAGACTTCACTCGCGATGTTCCTAAGTCACATGTATTAACAGTCCGCACAATTGCACGGCCACTAGCGGCTTCTGAAACGGCAACTGGTCGAACTATTCCCGCAGGAACCATCATCCGCGATGCCACAGCAGCTGTACTTGATGCAAACGGTCCAGTAGGAGTTGTCGAAGGTGGAAACATAATTGGCTACATCAAATCTCGCGACATCTTGCAGGTTGTCGGAGGCGGTACTCACGCATGAGCGTTAGGACTGAACCAGCAATAAAGATTGCGCCTAAATCAATTAGGCGTAGTTGGCTTCTTGGTGGCCTGTTAATCATTTGGGTTGCCGTTGCCCAAATCTTGCAAGGTAAAGCAACTTTGGAGCTAGCCGTTCCAGAGAACTCAAAGTTCACTGCCTGGGCGGGTGAAGTTGCGGACTCAATTCGAGATAACCGAAATGATGGCCTTGTCTTTAAGTACTTCTTTAATCCCATCCGAGAGTTTGTTGATGGTTTCGTAAACATCATTCGAGAATTCATTGCAATTCCAAACGGCAGCTCGAGTATCCCAGTGCTTGGATGGCTTGGCGTTATTTCATTAATTGGCTTTGTGGTTTTTGCAGTCTCAAATGTTCGCATGGCTTTTGCTGCAGTTGCCTTAACATTCGCTTGCGGCGCCCTAGGTCTGTGGACAGATTCCATGGATACCTTGGCAATGACGTTTGCTGCTGTGATTCTCTCCCTTGCGATTGGAATTCCAGTTGGAATTTGGGCTGGACTTTCAGATCGAGTACTTAAAGTAGTGACGCCGATTCTCGACTTGGCGCAGATCTTGCCTACTTTGGTTTACTTGGCTCCCCTTGCTCTTGTCTTTTTGATTGGTCCAGCGTCAGCCACTATCGCAACCATGGTTTACAGCATTCCAATTGCGGTTCGCTTAACAGCATTTGGAATTCGTGGAGTACCAACAAGCCCAGTTGAAGCCGGTACTTCAATGGGTACGACTAAGCGACAACTGTTACGTAAAGTTCAACTCCCGATGTCGTCACGCACAATCATTATGGGAATTAATCAAACGGTTATGGCAGCGCTTTCCTTTGTGGTTATTGCAGCACTAATTGGCGCACCTGGACTTGGTAAGCCAGTTATTGATGCTTTGATTATTCGAAATGTCGGCGATGGGTTTGTTGCTGGCATTGCAGTTGTCTTGATTGCCATCATGTTGGATCGAAGTACGTCTGCTGCGATCACAAAGAAGGACACATTTGTTCCACCGTCTGAAGCCGATCGCAAGCGTAGAAAACTTGCTCTCATAATTGCTGGAATCACAGCGATCGTTGGGATTGTGTTATCCCGTCAAATGGCTTGGGCGGCATTCTTTCCAAAACAGGTAGACATTAGCTCGCAAGTTGCAAATGTATCTGACTCAGCTGTGACTTGGGTGACTGAAAACATGGAACTGCTCACTGCAGGCCTAAGTAAAGCAGTCACAGTTGGAGTGCTAAATCCACTTGAAAGCATCCTTGCTAACTCACCTTGGTACTTAACGATTGCCATGATCACTCTGATCTCGCTAATTCTTGGTGGAATTAGATCGGCAATTGTTTCTGCAACTTTGTTAATTGCCGTTGTTGCAACTGGTCTTTGGTACGACACCATGATCACATTCACGCAAACCATTGTGGCCACTATGCTCACGATGATTGTTGGTGTAGTAGTTGGCGTTTGGATTGGAAGAAGTGTTCGAGCTGAGCGAGCCTTGCGACCAATCCTGGATGCGGGTCAAACCCTGCCCGCTTTCGTATATCTAATCCCGATGCTTGGTTTCTTTGGACCATCGAGATTTACCGCTATTGCCACTGGCATTGTGTATTCGATTCCAATTGTGGTGAAAATCGTGGGCCAGGGCATTAGAGAAGTGCCCGTAAACATGGTGGAAGCGGCTACTTCAACAGGTTCCACCAAGTGGCAACTTATAACGAAAGTACAACTTCCAGCCGCAAAGAAGTCCCTGCTACTGGCAACTAATCAAGGATTGATATTTGTACTAGCGGTTGTGGTCATCGGTGGCTTTGTAGGCGGCGGTGGCCTTGGCTACTTGGTGCTACTCGGAGCCTCAAAGCCCGAACTTCAAGGAAAAGGCCTGGTCGCAGGCTTCTGTATCTTGTTGCTCGGCGTGATGATTGACCGAATCGCGCAGTACATGGTGGCCCGAAATTCGGCCCCAAAGCACTAGATTTCAAACTAACAAACGTTGGTTTGAAGGACTGTCGCAAGATGGTTCATTTCCTAGCGAGGAGATAAGAATGGTTCGGAACAAAAGAGTTGGTGCAAAAGCCTCTGTGCTTGCCGCAGCAGCTGCATTGTTGCTAACTGCATGTGGTGGCGCAGGCGTTGATGCAGAAGCATCAGCAGCCCCATCAGGTGATGCAGCTGTAGCAGCTTGTGGTTCATACGCAATCGCAATGCACGCTTGGGTTGGTTACACAGCTTCAGCACAGGTCATAACCGAAGTTGCTAAGGCAAACGGTTGCGACATTTCGCAGGTCACACTTGCTGAAGCAGGCGTAACTTACGATGCAATGGAAAGTGGATCAGTTGACCTAGTCGTAGAAGACTGGGGCGGCGGCCGCTGGCAAGAATGGGCAGATCGTGGCGCACTTGTTGAAGTTGGCGACAATGGAAACGTAGGCATCATCGGTATGTACGTTCCTCAGTGGATGGCTGATGAATACCCAGACATTACTGATTCAGCAAACCTAAATAAGTACGCAGACCTTTTCGTCACTGACGAATCAAAGGGCAAGGGTGCTTGGTATGAAGGTCCTCCGGGATACACAACAATTGGAGAGAAGTTGGTTTCTGCAAATGACCTTAACTTCACTGTTCTCCCACAAGGGTCAGAAGCAGCTCTAATTGATGTGTTCACAAAGGCATCAGAGAACAAGACTGCTGCAATCGGTTATTGGTGGACGCCACAGAACTTCCTAGCGAAGGTTCCTATGGCTCGCGTCAATTTCCCAGCTAATGACTGGACAGATGCTGCAGAAGCTTCAGGTCTAACCGACTACCCAGAGTTACCTCTGATCAAGTTGGCAACACCTAAGGCAATGGAGGCTAACGATGCTTTCACCAAGATCGTTACGAACTTCAAGTGGACAAACGATGACCAGAATGCAGTAGCAGCTGACATCGAATCCGGAACTGATCCTGCAGTAGCAGCTCAGAAGTGGATCGATGCAAATGCTGAGACAGTAGCTGGTTGGCTTAAGTAAGTCCGACTAGTAAGTCACCTAAAACTGGTGGGTCCAAGAAATTGGGCCCACCAGTTTTTTCATTCCGCTTGACCCAATGCCTTACTAAGAGGACGATTATCTTGTTGCGCACAACGCACTCTGTTGCATAGTTCGCAACAGTAGATTTCAAGCGAATGAGGGTTACTCGTGAAAAAAATCGTAATCATCGGTGGCGGAATTGTCGGCAGTTCACTAGCTGACGAGTTAACTGAACGTGGTTGGACTGATGTAACAGTTCTTGAGCAAGGTCCAATGCCCGCACCCGGTGGATCGACTTCTCATGCTCCAGGCCTAGTACAAAAAGTTACTGGCAATAAAACACTTGCAGCTATGGCTGATCAAACCATCAACAAACTTTTAACTGTTGAGCACGAAGATGGACCTGGTTTTTATCAAGTTGGATCACTAGAGATTGCTACAACTCCAGAACGCCTAAAGGAACTGCACCGTCGCACCGCGTGGCTTCATGCCTACGGTTACGAAGCTGAAGTTATCTCACCAGAGCGCGCCGGCGAACTTCATCCTGTACTTGATCCAAAAGCAATCCTTGGCGCGATCTACTGCCCTACTGACGGCATCGCCAAGGCAGTTCGCTCAGTTCAAGCGCTACAGGGTCTTGCTGAATCTCGTGGTGCAATTTTCAAAGATCGCACTGAAGTAATTTCTATTGAACAAGAAGCTGGTCAAGTAACCGGCGTAATGACAGATCAAGGTTTCTTCCCAGCCGAGATCGTTATCTCTTGTGCTGGAATTTGGGGACCAAAAGTTGGCCGCATGTTTGGCATGGCAAAAGCTTTCCAACCTCTTGCGCATCAACTTGCTTGGACTGAAGACATCCCTTCCCTTGCGGATCAAACTGAAGAAATCACAATTCCGATCATGCGTCATCAAGGCGAGGATCTTTACTTCCGTCAGCGCTTTAACGGCATGGGAATTGGTTCCTACTTACACCGCCCACTTCCGGTTGAATCTGAGGAAATCCTGCCATTCGACAAGGCAGAAATCATGCCAAGTCAGATGACATTCACTGCTCCGGAGTGGGAACCAGTGCAAGGAATTGCAGGTCAAGTTCTACCAGAACTAAAGGACGCCAAGATCGTCGATGGCATGAACGGAATGTTCTCGTTCACTGTTGACACTTTCCCACTTATGGGTGAATGGAACGGTCTAAAGGGATTCTGGGTTGCCGAGGCAGTTTGGGTAACGCAGGCAGTTGGCGTTGCTCGCGCTACTGCCGAATGGATAATCGATGGTCATCCAAAACTTGCAGTTCACGAATGCGATGTAAATCGTTTTGAGCAACATCAACTTGGACCAAACCACATTTTGATGCGTGGTGCGCAAAACTATATTGAGGTTTACGACATCATTCATCCATTGCAGCCAATGGAAAAGCCTCGCCCACTTCGCACCACAGGTTTCTACCATCGCCAGCAAGAACTTGGTGGCTACTTCCTCGAAGCATCTGGCTTTGAACGCCCACAGTGGTACGAAGCCAATAAAGATCTTGTTGCGAAGTATCCAACGCCAGCCCGCGATGAATGGTCGGCTCGTTACTGGTCACCAATCATTGGCGCTGAAGCGCAATACGTTCGCGAAAATGTTGGTTTGTTCGACATCACTGCACTTAAGCGGATTGAAGTTACCGGAAAAGGCTCCATGGAGTTCTTGATGGAACAGACAACAGGCAAACTCGATAAGGCCCCAGGCTCAGTAACCTACTGCTTGATGCTTACCAAGGACGCTGGAATTCTTTCTGACGTAACAGTTACTCGGTTAGCTGAAACTCACTTCATGATTGGTGCCAACAGTGCAATCGATGTGGCTCGCCTAAAGTCCGCAGCTCCAGACACAGTTCACATCAAGGATGTAACTTCTGGCACGGTTGGACTTGGTTTATTTGGACCACACGCTCGCAAGGTCGTTGAGAAGTTAACAAATGTAGATGTATCAAATGAAGCCTTCGGTTACTTCAAGGCAAAGTCTCTTTACTTAGATCAAGTCCCAGCAACACTTTGGCGCTTGTCCTACGTCGGCGAACTTGGTTACGAGATTTATACCGATGCTGACATGGCATTAAAACTTTGGGACACTTTGCTAGAAGCCGGTAAAGAGTTTGGAATCATTCCTGCAGGTCGTGGCGCATTTAATTCAATGCGCCTAGAAAAGGGTTACCGGTCTTACGGAACTGACATGACTAGTGAACACAATCCACATGAAGCTGGTTTGGCGTTCTCAGTTCGCAAGGGTGGCGGCTACATCGGCGCTGATGCGTTTGAGGCATTGGATCCAGCAGCCATCAGTCGCAAACTAGTTTGTCTCGTATTCGAAAACCCAGAGCACGTTGTGATGGGTAAGGAGCCGGTGTTCGTTAATGGCTCCCCTGTTGGTTACACAACCAGTTCCTACTTTGGACATTCAATTGGTAAGCAGATTGCATATGCCTGGTTGCCTATTGATCACACCACTCTTGGTACCCAAGTAACCGTTAAGTACTTCGACTCGATGTATTCAGCTGTCGTCAGTGATGACCCGCAGTTCGATCCATCGATGTCCAGACTGCGCTCTTAATCCAGCAAAGATAGGGTTTCTCTTATGGCGAATATGACTCGTAGACGTACCGTAGAACTTCCAGATCATCCCGATTTCCTTTGGGTTGCCGATCAAAAACCAAAGAAGTCCTATGACGTAATCATCATTGGCGCTGGCGGTCATGGCCTTGCTACTGCTTACTACTTAGCCAAGAACCACGGCATTACCAATGTTGCTGTCATTGAAAAAGGCTGGTTGGCCGGCGGAAACATGGGTCGTAACACAACCATCATTCGCTCTAACTATCTATGGGATGAGTCCGCGGGAATCTACGATCACTCGCTAAAGCTTTGGGAAAACCTGGAAGAAGAAGTTGGCTACGAAATGTTCTTTAGCCAGCGCGGAGTTATGACACTTGCTCACAGTGTGAGTGATGTTCGTTCCAAGCAGCGCAACTTCTACGCTAACCATGTAAACGCAGTCGATAGCGTTTGGTTGACTCCAGAAGAAGTTAAAGAAATTGCTCCGATCGTAAACATCAGCGAAGACATTCGCTATCCAGTTATGGGAGCTACGTTCCAACCTCGTGGTGGCATTGCAAAGCATGACTGGGTCGCTTGGGGTTATGCGAAAGCTGCAGCTGACTTGGGTGTTGACATCATTCAGAACTGTGAAGTCACTGGCTTCAAGATCGTCGACGGCAAAGTCCAAGGAATCAAAACGACGCAAGGTGACATCGCTGCTAACAAAGTAGGAATGGTCGCTGCCGGTCATACTTCAGTTCTAGCAAACATGGCTGGCTTTGATGTTCCGCTCCAGAGTCGTCCATTGCAGGCACTTGTTTCTGAACTAAATGAGCAAGTTTTGGATACCGTCATCATGTCTGGCGCAGTTCACGTCTATGTAAGTCAGGCGCACAAGGGCGAATTAGTTATGGGTGCAGGCACTGACTCTTACAACTCATACGCACAACGTGGCGGTTTCCACGTGATTGAACATCAGCTTGCAGCAGCCTGCGAGCTTTTCCCGATCTTTGAGCGCGCTCACATGCTTCGCACCTGGGGTGGAATTGTCGATATTGCTCCTGATGCATCCCCAATCATTGGTCTAACTCCAGTTGAAAATCTGTTTATTAATTCAGGTTGGGGTACTGGTGGTTTCAAAGCCACACCAGGCTCTGGCTGGGTTATGGCCGCCACTATTGCAAGTGGCGAACCAGATGCATTAGCAAAACCATATGCCCTGGATCGCTTTATCTCCGGTCACTTAATCGACGAGCATGGCGCTGCCGGCGTGGCCCACTAAGGAATCACTATGTTGCATATCCCTTGCCCTTACTGCGGCCCACGCGATGAAACTGAGTTTCATTATGGATCCGAAGCTCACGTCGCTTATCCAGAAGATTCCGCAAACTTAACCGACGAAGAGTGGGCCAAGTTTGTGTTCATCCGTTCAAACCCAAAGGGTTGGATGGCTGAACGTTGGGTACATAGCGCCGGTTGCCGTCGATGGTTCAACGTTTGGCGAAACACTATTAACCACGAATTCGGACCTTCTTATAAACCATTCACCCAACAGCCAAAGAGTCCAGCATGAGCACAGTAACTTTCACTTTTGATGGCAAGCAGTACTCCGGAGAAAAAGGCGAAAGCCTAGCTTCTGCCCTATTGCGCAACGGGGTATTGCATTTCACCGATAGTTCTTACAAAGATCGTCCGCGCGGAGTTATGGGACTTTGGGTTGAGGAAACCAATGCTCTAGTAAATGTTGACTCTGGTGCAGGCGAACCACTTAAGCCAGCTACCACTATTGAGATCGTTGAAGGGCTAGTTGTCCGCAGCGCTCAAGGTGTAGGCGACTTGCCTGATACTCGCGACAATTCCCGTTACGACAAGGCAAACCGTCACGTAGATGTCCTGGTAGTAGGTGCTGGAACTTCTGGTCTTGAAGCTGCAAAGAAGTTCTCTGATCAGGGCAAGAGCGTCATTGTTATGGACGACAAGCCAACTGCTGGTGGACATCTGGTCTACTTGGGTCAGCCAGTTCCAGCCGAACTTCTCGCGGTACTAGAACGGGAAAATGTAACCTACTTGCCGCGCACCACAGTGCAAGGTTTGTATGACCAGGGATACTCCGTTGCAACGGAACGTCGCACTGATCATCTTGATGTCAAAGTGCATACCGAAATGTCACGCATTAGAACTTGGCATATCCGTGCCGAGCACACTGTGCTTGCAACAGGTGCATTCCAGCGTCACTTAGTTTTCGCCAACAATGACCGTCCAGGAATCATGCTTTCGCATGCCGCAGCCACCTATGTTTCAAATGGTGCTAACCCATTCAAGACAGCGGTTGTTGTAACCGTTGATAACCAGGGTTACCGCGATGCGATTAGATTGCACAAGGCTGGAGTTCATGTAGCAGCTGTTGTTGACATCAGAAAAAAGGTTTCCAAGTCCTCAAAGAAATCGTCTCGCAAAGCCATAGAAAAACTAGGTATTCGCCTGATTAAGGGTGCAACTGTAATTGATACCCAAGCAAACCTTGATGGCTTGCTCAGCAGTGTCACAATTGTGGATGCAAAATCAGATCTTCAGGAAACGATCAAAACAGATCTGTTAGCTGTTTCAGGTGGGTGGACTCCAATTGTTCACCTGGCTACTTTCATCGGAATTAAGTCGACTTGGAGTGCAAAGCGCGCTGCGTTCATCGTTAAGCACAAGGATTCCCTAACTAGCACAACTGGAATGTTGGCTGGCGAATTCGGTGACGATGATGAAGCTGCGATCTTCTTTGGTCCAAAACTTTCAACAGAACAAGCCTTAGTTGCCTTCGTTGATTACCAGCGTGATGCAACCTACCGTGATTTCAAGCGCGCAATTGATGCCGGTATGCGAAGCATCGAACACGTGAAGCGCTACACCGCAATTGGTACTGCGCATGATCAAGGTAAGACCAGTGGGACCGTAACCATGGGCCTAATCGGTCAAGCGATTGGCAAGGCACCAGATGAAATTGGTTCCTTAACTTTCCGTCCACCATACATTTCAATTCCATTCGCAGCTCTTGCTGGTCGCGATCGTGGATTGCTTTCTGACCCAGAGCGAACTACTCCAATTCATTCTTGGCATCGAGCAAGTGGCGCTCCCATGGAAGATGTCGGCCAATGGAAGCGACCTTGGTACTTCCCTATGCCTGGTGAATCCATGCATGCCGCGGTACTGCGCGAATGTGCTGCAGTTCGTGAAGACGTTGGAGTTATGGATGCCTCAACCCTTGGCAAGATCGACATCCAAGGTAAAGATGCCGGTGAATTCCTAGATTTGATTTACACCAACATGTTCTCCACGCTGAAAGTTGGCATGAGCCGTTACGGCTTAATGTGCGGCATTGATGGCATGGTCTTTGACGATGGCGTGACTACTCGAATCAGTGAGAACCACTGGCTGATGACTACCACTACTGGTGGCGCAGCTAAGGTTCTGGACTGGCTTGAGGAATGGTTGCAAACCGAATGGCCACACCTTGAGGTCTACTGCACATCAGTAACTGAGCAGATTTCTACAGTTGCCATCGTTGGTCCAAAGAGTCGTGAATTGATGAGTCGTCTGGCTCCATCACTTGATGTTTCAAATGAAGCTTTTGCTTTTATGGAGAATAAGCATGCAGATGTTGCTGGCGTCCCGGCGCGCATTGCCCGGATCTCATTCTCCGGCGAACTTGCCTACGAAATCAACGTGCCAGCAATTTACGGATTGCACATTTGGGAATCTGTCATGGCAAAGGGTGCTGACCTAAACATCACGCCATACGGCACCGAAACCATGCACGTGCTTCGTGCTGAAAAGGGATTCGTAATCGTTGGCCAAGAAACTGATGGAACTCAAACTCCAGATGACTTGGACATGAATTGGATTGTTTCCAAGAAAAAGGATGACTTCATAGGAAAGCGTTCATTTAGTCGAGCCGATACTGCTCGCGATGGACGTCATCAATTGGTAGGAATTCTGCCTGATGATGGCAGTTACGTAATTCCCGAAGGTGCCTACATAGTGGCTGGTGCAGACGAGAAAACTGCACCGCCAGTTAAACACATTGGTTACATCACCAGTTCTTATGACTCGGCTGCACTTGGTCATTCATTTGCCCTAGCACTAGTTGCTAATGGACTGGCTCGTAAGGGCGAAAAGATTGCCATTCCAATGGCTGATCGCGTTGTAACTGGTGTAATCACCGATTCAGTATTTGTTGACAAGGAGAACACACGTCGTGACGGTTAATCTCGAATTTGCAAAGAGCCCACTAGGTGGCGCGAAGCACGGTGGCCTTGATAAAGCTGTCTTGATTCAAGAGGTTCCCTTTACTCCTGGCTTTGACTTGCGAGTGGATCCAGACTCAAGTGGATTCGCCGCAGTAAGCCAGGCGCTTGGACTTAACTTGAATCCAAAAGTTGGAACGGTGGTTCGCAACAATGCTGCCTGCATAGTTGGCGATGAATTGCCGGCAGCCGGCGGAATTAGCGCTCTATGCCTAGGCCCAGACTGGTGGTACTTAACTGGTACTGCTGATATCCAGGCACTGCTAAAGCCAGTCCAGGAATCACATCACATTTCACTGGTGGACGTAAGTTCCCAGCGAACCAAGATTGAAGTTTATGGACCAAATGCAAAAGACGTACTTGCTCATTACTGGGAACAAGACCTTCGGGATGAATATTTCCTAATTGATGCCTGCAGCCAAGGTGTCTTAGCTAAGGCTCCACTCATAATGTGGCACTGTTGCGAAAACTGCTACCTGCTATTCCCACGTGCATCATTTGCAAAGCATCTTTGGACTGCTTTGACTGATGCCGCAGTTGAGTACCTGTAAAATCAGTTAACACTTTCTAACTTAAAAGTAGGCACCATGACTGCGGTCATTCTCGATGGAAAAGCTACTGCTGCTGCAGTAAAAGCAAATCTAGCAACGAGAGTTGCTGCCTTAAATGCCAAAGGAATCTTTCCCGGTCTTGGCACAGTCTTAGTTGGCGATGATCCAGGTTCGCACTCTTACGTTGGTGGCAAACATAAAGACTGTCATGAAGTTGGAATCACTTCAGTTCGTGAAGATCTCCCAGCCTCCGCTACTCAGCAAGACGTTTTGGATGCAATTGCGCGACTTAACGCTGACCCAGCCTGCACTGGATACATTGTGCAGTTGCCACTTCCAAAAGGACTTGACTCTAATGCCGCACTCGAAGCAATTGACCCACGCAAAGATGCCGATGGCCTACATCCAACAAACCTTGGTCGCTTAGTTCTTGGCGAACCTGCACCACTACCTTGCACCCCGCGTGGCATCGTAGAGCTACTTCGCGCTTACGACGTAAACATAGATGGCGCTGAAGTTTGCATCATCGGTCGTGGCGTTACTGTCGGTCGTCCACTTGGACTTTTGTTAACCCGCCGCAGCGAAAATGCAACGGTGACGTTATGTCACACCGGAACCAAAGACATGACGGCGCACATTAAGCGTGCTGACATCGTGGTAGCTGCTGCTGGTGTCCCCCATTTCATCAAGCCCGACATGATCAAGCCAGGTGCCGCATTGCTAGATGTTGGCATCACTCGCACTGATGCTGGTCTACTTGGTGACCTAGACCCAGCTTGCGCTGAAGTTGCTGGCTGGATTGCTCCGATGCCTGGTGGAACTGGTCCAATGACTCGTGCCATGTTGCTAGCCAACGTAGTAGACACTGCAGAAGGAAATCTCTAATGACCATCAAAGAATATGACTACGTAATCATTGGTGGCGGATCTGCCGGATCGGTTTTAGGTAATCGCCTATCCGAGAATCCAGATAATGAAGTTTTAGTTTTAGAAGCCGGGCGCAAAGACTCTTGGTGGGATGTTTACATTCACATGCCAGCTGCATTGACTTTCCCAATTGGAAACAAATTCTATGACTGGATGTACGAAACTGATCCAGAGCCATACATGAATGGTCGTCGGGTTTACCAAGGTCGCGGCAAGATTCTTGGTGGTTCAGGCTCTATTAACGGCATGATTTTTCAGCGCGGAAATCCAATGGACTACGAACGCTGGGCGGCCGATAAAGGTATGGAGAACTGGGACTTCGCTCACTGCTTGCCTTACTTTAAGAAAATGGAAAACGCTACTGGCGTTCCTAATGATAAGAAATACCGGGGACACGATGGTCCGCTTTATCTAGAAAAAGGACCTGCCAAGAATCCGTTATTCAAAGCTTTCTTTGATGCCGCAGTTGCTGCTGGCTTTAATCGGACAGACGATGTCAATGGTTATAGCCAAGAAGGTTTTGGTCCGTTTGATAAGAATGTTAAGAAAGGTCGTCGCTGGTCTTCAGCGCGGGCTTACTTACATCCAGTCATGCATCGAAAGAATTTAACAATTCAAACTCGTCACCAAGTACACCGCGTGATCTTTGAAGGCGACAAGGCAGTTGGCGTGGTTGCCCAGCGTGGCAAAACCATTATCGAGTACCGCGCAAAGAATGTAGTTCTATGTGGTGGCGCAATCAATACCCCACAGGTTCTGCAGCTTTCCGGAATTGGTCCAGCTGAACTTTTGAAAAAGCATGGAATAGCGGTAGTTAAAGACTTACCTGGCGTTGGTCAAAACTTGCAGGATCATCTAGAGGTTTACATTCAGCATGCCTGCAAGCAGCCAATTACGATGAATCCAAACCTAAAACTTTGGAAGCGACCATTTATTGGTGCAGCTTGGTTATTTGCCCGCAAGGGTCCAGGTTCCACCAACCACTTTGAAGGTGGCGGCTTTGCTTGCTCCAATAACACGGTTAAGTATCCAAACTTGATGTACCACTTCTTGCCAATTGCGGTGCGCTACGACGGAACCGGAATTGAACAAGGCCACGGTTACCAAGTTCACGTTGGTCCTATGTATTCAGATGCTCGTGGCCGCATCGAAATTACAAGTGCTGACCCAATGGCTAAGCCTTCGATTCTGTTCAACTACCTTTCAACTGATCAAGATCGTCGGGAATGGGTTGAAGCAATTCAAGTTACTCGAAACATCTTGGCGCAATCTGCTTTTGATCAATACAGCGATGGTGAACTATCCCCTGGCCCAGAAGTAAAGACACCGGAACAAATTCTGGAATGGGTTGCTAAAGATGCTGAGACTGCTTACCACCCATCATGTACCGCAAAAATGGGTACTGATGAAATGAGTGTGGTTGATCCAAACACTATGAAGGTGCATGGCGTCGAAGGTCTATTCGTAGTCGACGCTTCAGTGTTCCCTTACGTAACCAACGCCAACCTTTACGCGCCAACCATGATGGTTGCCGAGCGTGCCGCAGACTTAATTCAAGAAAAGCCAACTTTAGCTCCTGAATATGTTGAATGGCATAAGCGAACCGTTTAAGGAATTAACTCCAGTCGTTATCTCATTCTTATGGGGTTACGGCTGGGGTTCTTTCTTTGGTATTGATGATTACTAATCCAACAAGGATTAAAGCGGATCCGATTATCTGCCAAACGTTGATCGCCTCACCCAAGACAACAATGCCAAGCATGATGGCTACAAACAGAATTACATAGGTAGTGTCGCTTGCTACGCCAGCACCGGATTGCTTAATCAAAGTTTGAATCATGATGTAAGTGATTCCGGTTCCAACAACACCCAAAATCAGCAACGAAATCAACGAAATCGTTGAGGCGTCAGTGGTGATGGTTACAAACCACGGCAAAATCAATGTGAAGTGAATAGAAGCACAGAGCATTTGTCCGGCCGCGATAGATGTTGGGGTATCTTTCACATTTACAAAGTTACGTCTGGCGTACACAAGTCCTGCTGCATAGCTCGTGGTTCCGACCATGATTGCTCCAGTACCTATTGCATCAAAATCTCCAAGGCCCGACCAAGGGTGAGCAATAAATAAGGCTCCTAAGAAACCCATACTCAAACCGGTTACTCGACGCCAAGTCGGGTTTTCTTCTGGGATAAACACCAGCACAAAACCAAGAGTCACCAACGGAACTAAGGCATTCCAAATACTCACTTGAACTGTCGAAATTCGACTAACGGCTGTAGCCATGCCAACAAAAGAAACGGTGTTAAACAGGATTGCTGCAATGTTTAACTTGATCCAGATTTCTTTGCCACGCGGATAATGATCCTTAGTTATCAGCAGGACAATCGCCAAGGTTGCTGCAGCCAAAACCGTGCGACCCCAAGCAACCTCAAGAGCAGAAAATGACTGCAGCGCAAAGTGCGCCCACATGTAGTTGCCACCAAAGAGTACTGAGACTGTAAGGAATAGCGCAGTATGAGATTTTGCAGGTTGAGTCAGAGTTGTCATCGATTATCTAGCGCTAGCGAAGCAAGAGCTGCGTTAACAATCGCACCGGATGACAGATCGTTGATGTTGTAAAGATCCTTAACAGTTCCTGACTGACCGAAGGAATCCACACCAAGAGATACGCAAGGTACGCCGATGGCCGATCCCATCCATGCCATGGCATGGCTTGATGCATCTTGGATGGTCACGATTGGCGCGCGGTCACCTAGTACTGACCAAAGTGGTCCAGGCAGACTCGGCGCCGAAGCGGTTCGCACTGCCTGACGTAAAGTTCGTTGCCAGGCGCCGTACCAACGATCTGCACTGGTCACATCAATAACGTGTGCAGCAACTCCTTCACTGCAGAGTTCTTGAGCTGCTGCTAAAACTTCTGGCATAACTGCTCCAGATGCAACCAAGTGAACCATTGGCACGCGTTCACTATCGTCAGCCCCGCGAAGTTCTGGGAACTGTTCGAAAGCATCAAATAGTCGGTACCCACCACTAAGAACTTGGCGCTTTAGTACCGCATCACCAATTCGCTTGCGAGCAGCTTCAAACGGTGCCTGATCAAGTGGTCTAGTTGTTAGTCGGAAATAGAAGGCACCATCGTCGTAAGGCGCAGCAGTTTTCAGTTCTGATGGACCAGCAGCCACTCGAGTAATGGCATCAGCCAACATCCAGCTAAGCGCAGTTCCATAAGTAGGTTCAATGAATGTCACCCCTGGCAATTCCATACCAATGGAAGCGGTGATTGTTGACTGGTGTGCACCACCTTCTGGCGCCAACGTAACGCCACTTGGAGTACCAGCAATGATGAATCGAGCTGCGGAATAAGTTCCATAGATAAATGCGTCGAGGCCACGGCAAACGAATGGATCGTAAACCGTTCCAATTGGAATCAAAGGTTGATCTGATAAGTCCCAGGACAGGCCAAGTTGGCCCAGTAGTAAGAAAAGATTCATTTCGCTGATGCCAAGCTCAATGTGTTGACCCGTTGGGCCTTCAGCCCACTTCAACATTGGATCTTCATTCCAAGCCCGGCGTTCATCTGGTGAATAGATGCCATTGCGATTAATAAAGCCTGCAAGGTTTGTAGAAGTTGCAACGTCAGGTGCAGTAGTCACCATGTACTTATTGATTTCTTCGATTCTGGATAGATCTACCAGTACCCGACCGAAGGCCTCTTGGGTGCTAAGTGGCTTAGCGCCAGTCGCGATCTCTGGTGCTGGCACATTTAGTTCAACACCTTTTGATGTTGGCGGGCGATGCAAATCATGTCTGCGCTGCGCCGACAAAACTCCGGCTGCACTTTGCGGATCAAAATCTGACCATTCATTTTCTGTGGTAAGTCCAAGTTCGCTGCGGAAGTTATCAATCTGCTCACCACTCAATAGCGCCGAGTGATTTCTTGGGTTACCTGCCATTGGCAGTCCCCAGCCCTTGATTGTGTATGCAAAAACCACGCTTGGACGATCGGTAACACTATCGCAAACTGCAAACGCATCACGCAGACTGTCTAGATTATGTCCACCAAGATCTGTAACTAGTTCGTATAGGTCTTCATCGTTTAGTTCAGCGACAGAAAGTCCAACTTCAGCTGGCGCCCCTTCTAAAAATCTAGTGCGCAATTCTTGACCTCTAAAGCCAAACAAAGATTGGTACTGCTCGTTGGCCATGGCATCGATCCAAGCTTCAAGATCCTTACCAAACGGCTGAGCAAACTTTGCTTGCAATTTCTTTCCATACTTAACTTCAATTACATGCCAACCAGCTGCTTCGAACTGCGCTCGCCATTGCATGATGCGAATTCCAGGA
>JBILBY010000042.1:0-6486 GCA_044353415.1 Candidatus Nanopelagicales bacterium
ACAAAGAACATCAGTACTGCAAAAATAATTGCCCACTTGATCAGTTTCTTCGCGATGAAAATGACAATCAAAACCATACCGATCAAGTAAGAGACCGAAACGTTTGCGAAAAAGTCTGAAATCGTAGTTGTAATCTCGTTCATCGACGTGGCATCTTTCTACCTTGAGGCAGCGGTCCCTTTGGAATTGGAAGCGCTGTTTGTGGAAGAGCCTTAAGACGGTTTCTTACTTGAGTAACTTCAGCTGGGCGAAGTGTCTTGCCAAGTTTCTTAACAGTCTTTTGCAGGTTTGAAATCGTGACATCAACATCATCAACGATGATTTCGTGAATTGGCACGCCTTGAGCGTAACGGGCGTGAGCTTTGCGCTGCTCTGCCAAAAGAACTGCTGGACGACTACCTTCGCCAACCAGAATGATTCCCGGGCGACCAACAACACGGTGAACCATGTTTTGATTTTTGTCGACACCTACTGCTGGGGTTACAAACCAAGCACCGCGGATTGCGTTAAGTACGGAAGCAGCTGCGCCAACTTGTCCGGCAATCGAGGAGTAGGCGGCATTCTCAGCGATTTTTCCAAAAAAGAATGTTGTCGCTAGTAAGGCAGTTCCAAATGCAAAAACTCCAAAAAAGGCAGTCAGATCTACGGCAACACCAATTGCGAAAATGATTCCAAATACAACAGCGAAAACACCCAGCAGTCGTAGAGCCAAGAATGAGATCTCATTTGAGGCGAACTTGTAGGTTTCCTTGATTTGGACGTACCAGCGTTGCTTTTTTGGCGCCTGCATCTTTAGTGACATGTCTCTACCTTAAACGTCAGTTGAATTTCGAGCCGCAATGGCTTGCTTGTAAAGTTTTCCAGCCCGGTAAGAGGATCTGACTAGCGGGCCACTGAGTACTCCAGCAAATCCGATTTCTTCGGCGACTTTGGCCAATTCCACAAATTCCTCTGGCCGAACCCAGCGATCAACCGGATGGTGCCGCAGGGATGGTCGAAGGTATTGAGTGATTGTCACTAAGTCACAGCCAGCTTCATGAAGATCCGTTAGTGCTTGGTGCACTTCAGTAATTTCTTCACCCATACCAAGGATTAAGTTGCTTTTAGTTACCAATCCAAAATCTCGAGCTGCAGTAATAACTCCAAGCGATTTTTCATATTTGAATCCTGGTCGAATTCGCTTGAAGATGCGGGGAACAGTTTCAATGTTGTGAGCAAAAACTTCAGGCCTTGATTCGAAAACTTCTTGAAGTAAATCTGGTTTGCCATCGAAGTCGGGGGCAAGCATTTCAACGCCACAACCTGGAACTACTTCATGAATTTGTCGAATCGTTTCGGCGTAAAGCCAAGCGCCACCATCTGGCAGATCATCGCGAGCTACACCAGTTACGGTTGCGTAACGCAACTGCATAGTTTTGACAGACTCAGCAACTCTTCGAGGTTCATCGCGATCGAGATCAACAGGCTTTCCAGTATCAATCTGGCAGAAGTCACAACGCCGAGTGCATTGGTCACCACCGATTAGAAAAGTTGCTTCGCGATCTTCCCAGCACTCAAAAATGTTTGGGCAGCCCGCTTCTTGGCAAACGGTATGAAGACCTTCGGACTTAACTAAGTCCATGATTTGGGTGTATTCAGGTCCGGTCTTTAGTTTGGTCTTAATCCATTCCGGCTTGCGCTCAATTGGCACAAGGGAGTTTCGAGCTTCGATCCGCAGCATTTTGGGACCGTCAGTTTTACCTTCAGGTTGATCCAGGTATGGCGTGCTCACAATAGGCAGTCTAGTTGAGGGCTTAACGGGAGCGCGCTTTGCGTCTATTCACGGCTAACCAGAAGATCAAAGCTAGCGCTCCAAATAACAGTGCCAATAATCCAATTAGATTCAGTAACCTTGCGCTCAACTCAGACAGATAAGCCGCAATTACAATTCCTGACAAATTAGATATGTTTGATCCGATGGTCTCGGCGAAAGTTTGCTGGCTTCTAGTAAGCAGCACCGCCCAAAGTCCAAAGGAAAAGAACAAGCCTAAACAGATGTGCCAAGTCGCTCGGAGTTTGTCTTTACTCAAAGCCAACCCGATGATTCCCAGAACAACTATGGCTATCAATGCTGGCAAGCTCCAGGCTTCAAAGAAATTGAGCAAAGCGGACAGAGTTTGAATATCTGCCCCAAAGACTTCAATTGCACCTGGCGCCGAACTTGATCCCAAAATTTCTAACACTGCAACATACTGATCGCCTGATACTGCTTGCTTTGAAACAATTAGTCCAACTATTGCAATCGGAGCAAAGATGATCGCAACTATCTTTAGGGTGAACGCTACGAATCTAGGCATCGATAGATACATTTCGAGATAGTTCTTGCGCAAGGGTGCCAAAGACTCTGTGCAGGTGAAATTCTGCGCGGTCGGCAACATCCGTTACAGAAATGTCGATGCCTAATTCTTTTGACAAAGTTGTAACGCCAGCATCGCGGATACCGCAAGGCACAATGCGATCAAACCAAGCTAAGTCGTTGTTGCAATTAAGTGCGAACCCGTGCATTGTGACACCTTGGGCAACCCGAACTCCAATAGCTGCAATTTTGCGATCTTCAATCGGATCTAATACCCAAACGCCGCTTCGTCCTTTGATTCGCGCAGTCTCTAATTCAAAATCACCGCAAATTCCAATCAACACATCTTCAAGTCTTCGAACGTGCGACACAACATCCATTGGTGAAGGTAAGTGCAAGATCGGATATCCAATTAATTGACCAGGACCGTGCCAAGTGATCTTTCCGCCGCGATCAACATCAACTACTGGAGTGCCATCCGTTGGCCTTTCAAAAGCTTCGGTGCGACGACCTGCGGTATAAACCGACGGATGCTCGAGTAGCAAGACGGTGTCAGGGGAGTTGCGTGCGACCACTTCGCGATGTAACTCGCGTTGCAAATCCCACGCAGTTTGATACTCGATGGCGTTGCCAGCAAGTCCAATTTGATCAATTTCCAAGTACACGGCTTAAGCCTAGGTCCTCTGGAAAGCCAGCAAATTCAGACATAGGGGCAAAATCGGCGGATTCGAACAAGTGAATTAGACTTAAGACCTAGATTCACCCAACTGCAAAGGCTTTACCAGCATGTCCGAAAAAACCACCCATCGCTCCACTAAATCTTCTCCTAAGGGCAGAAAAATCCTTTGGGGCGCAATTGCTGTAATCATTGCTTGGTTCGCGATCAGCGGTGTGGCTGGCCCACTTTTTGGAAAGCTATCTAGCGTCCAGCAAAACGACAATGCTGGCTTTTTGCCATCTTCTGCCGAGTCAACTAAGGCATCTGAGTTAGCAACCAAATTTACTTCCCAGGACACTTCAATTCTGCCAGCGCTGGTTATCTTTACTGGTCCAGCAGATGCTGCCGGAGTTGCAGCTGTTGGTGAGTTCGGCATTGCAGTTGCTTCGGCTCCAGTTCCTGGAACAAATGAAACAGTTGGCGATTACTTGGCAGAAGGCGCACAGTTAATCCCAATTCCATCACAAGACGGCCTAGCTATTTTGATGTCTATTCCGTTGGACAACGATGCGCTTGCAACGCCACTTGAAAATGAAAAACCTGCGTTACCGGAAGTTGTAAAAGCGATTCGCGCACAAGCTTCCGAAGTTCCTGGGTTCGAATCGCATGTAACTGGCATCGGTGGAATCCTGGCCGACTTGTTTGACAGCTTTGGCTCAATCGATACTGATCTATTGCGCACTACTTTGATCGTTGTTGCGCTGATTCTGATTGTGGTTTACCGATCCCCAGTGCTTTGGATTATTCCGCTGTTCTGTTCGGTAATTGCGCTGTCTCTTGCTGGTGGCGTTGTTTACTTGTTGGCAAAAGAAGGCATCTTGGATCTGGATGGTCAATCACAAGGAATTTTGTCAGTTTTGGTTATTGGTGCGGCGACTGACTATGCCCTGTTATTGATTGCCCGCTACCGAGAAGAACTACATCACTATGAAAGTCGCATTGATGCCATGGTGGTTGCCTGGAAGGGTGTTGTTGAACCTATTGTTGCTTCGGGCCTAACCGTAATCTCAGGTCTATTAGTACTAGGTCTTTCAGACTTAAAGTCAGTTCGTTCCTTGGGTCCAGTTGCCGCTATCGGTGTTCTGGCTGCTCAGCTCATAATGCTTTCTCTGCTACCTGCAATATTGGTGCTTTTGGGTCGATGGGTTTTTTGGCCTAAACGTCCAAAGCATGATGATGTTGACGAAAAACTCTCAGGCTTATGGTCAAAGGTTGCCGGTTTAGTTGGGCGCAAGCCACGACCTACTTGGATTATCACCGGTTTGTTCTTAGTTATCGCGATGTCTTTCGCGACGCAACTAAAGACTGACGGACTAGCTCAGACTGATGCCTTCACAGGCAACCCTGACTCAGTCGTTGGCCTTGAAAAACTTTCGGAACATTTCCCGGCTGGTTCAGGTGATCCAACGATTGTTATTGGGCCAGAGGCTGACAAAGATGCATTAATCGCAGCCATGACTGATTCACAAGGCGTTGTAGAAGTAAAGCAAACTACAACACCATTTATTCCTGGTGGCCCAGAACCAACTCCAGTGGTAGTTGACGGTCTAGTTCAGATCGAAGTCACTCTTGATAAACCTGCCGACTCAGTTGAAGCCCAGGGATACATTCCGGCAATTCGGGAAGCTGCCAAGGGTGCAAGTGAAACCGCTTTGGTTGGTGGAACAACTGCAGTCAACTTCGACATTCAAGAAACAAATAAGCGTGATCGCAACTTGATTTTGCCGGTTGCACTTCTAGTAATTGGTGTCATTCTGGCCGCTCTACTGCGTAGCATTTTTGCTCCAGTGCTTTTGATTCTCACAACGGTGATTTCATTCGGCGCTACTTTGGGTATTAGTCACTTGGTATTCACCCACTTGTTTGGATTTGCGGGAACCGACGGGTCATTTATTCTCTTTACGTTCGTGTTCCTCGTGGCGCTCGGTATCGACTACAACATTTTCTTGATGACTCGCGTTCGAGAAGAATCATTGAAGTTGGGTACTCGACCTGGAATCCTTAAGGGCCTAACCGTAACCGGTGGAGTTATTACATCTGCTGGTGTCGTATTGGCTGCAACCTTCGCAGTATTGGGAACTTTGCCACTGGTATTCCTTGCTGAGCTTGGCTTCGCAGTTGCCTTCGGTGTGCTGTTAGACACGATCATTGTTCGAAGTCTCTTAGTACCGGCACTTGCTTACGACATCGGTGCAAAGATCTGGTGGCCAAGCAAACTAGGTAAGAGTGAAGGCCCACTTCAAGCAGACGCCAAGTTGGAAGTTGAAAAAGTTTGACCAAGCGCCACATAGTTGCATCCAGTGGCGGTTTTATTCAAACCGATCGCTGGGGAGTAGTTAAGCCTGGACAAATCTTTAACCGAGCTCTTGAGCTGACCGGCAAAACTCGACCACGAGTCTTGTTTGTTCTGACCGCGAGCGGAGACAACCCAGGCTACTTAGCAACTAGTTATCAGGCCGTTTCAGGTCTTGGTGTCGACGTAGAACATCTGGCCTTGTTCACACAACCCAACGTTCCAGTCGATGAAGCTTTTGGACGTGCCGATTTAGTTTGGGTCGGTGGCGGATCGGTGGCAAATCTTTTAGCACTCTGGCAATTACACGGAGTCGACGCAGCAGCAAAAGATGCTTGGAACCGTGGAGTAGTTCTAGGTGGCGTTAGTGCTGGGTCAATCTGCTGGCACGTAGGCGGCCCAACTGATTCATTTGGACCAAAACTCGAAACCGTAACTAACGGTTTAGCTCTTTTACCGTATGGAAATGGCGTTCACTACGACACTGAAGCCCAGCGCAGGCCACTTTTGCATTCGCTAGTTTTGGGTGGAACTTTGCCACTTTCATATGCAACTGATGACCACGCAGCGGTGGTTTACGAAGGCGTGAATCCGGTGGAAGTTGTAGTTGATACCGCTGACAGTAAGGCCAAGGCTTACCGAGTAGAAGTTATTGCCGGCGAAGTTAACGAGACTGTAATCGAGCCAGGAAGTTTGGCTTAAAGATCGTCAGTAAGTAATGCTTCAGCCGATCTTCTACCACTAGCTAAAGCGCCATTGATTGAAGAAACCTGTCGATAGTCACCGGCAATGTAGACACCATCGGAAAGTCGAACCGATTGTTCAACATCATGCGGCGCAGCCATCATTGGCAGGGCATCTGGAATTGGATAAGTAGCAACGTGAGTCCAGTTACTTGTAGGCACTTTGTAAAGCGCAGCAAGATGCGAACGTACTTGCTGTTCGGATTGTGCTGAAGGATGAACCCCAAGTGCAGAGGATGAAATCAAAGTTCGGTCATTAGTTGCATAAGAAGGCGCGCTATTGGTCATCACAACAGTGTTCACAAGTGGACGTGATGGATCGTCTAGTGGCCCATTGAACTTCTTGCCATCAATCACTAAAGTGCTTTTGCCTTCAGTCAATTCAGATCCAGCACAG
>JBILBY010000043.1:0-6485 GCA_044353415.1 Candidatus Nanopelagicales bacterium
CAAATGCCGCGTTTTCAGTGCGCTCCATGGAAAGTTTTTCTGGGTGGTAACTCAATGCTGGGCCGCAGGTATTAATGATTGAGTAATCATCACCGCAACGCAGGCGAATTGTTACTTCCCCAGTTACAGCTGACGCTACCCAGCGCTGCAGAGATTCGCGAAGCATTAGCGCCTGCGGATCAAACCAGCGACCTTCGTAAAGCAATCGACCTAGTCGACGACCTTCCGCATGGTAGTTAGCAATGGTGTCTTCGTTATGAATCGCGCTTAGCAAGCGTTCATAGGCGATAAAGAAAAGTGCCATGCCTGGTGCTTCATAAATTCCACGGCTCTTGGCTTCAATAATTCGATTTTCAATTTGGTCAGTCATACCTAGACCATGACGTCCACCAATTGAGTTAGCTTCTTTCATCAACTCCACAACATCAGTGAATTCTTTGCCGTTAATTGCAACTGGAATTCCTTGGTTGTAAGTAATCGTGACATCTTCGGAAGCAATCTTTACTGACTCGTCCCAGAATCGAACGCCCATGATTGGTTCAACAATTTCTAAAGACGCATCAAGGTTTTCTAAAGTCTTAGCTTCGTGGGTAGCGCCAAGGATGTTGGCATCTGTTGAATAGGCCTTTTCAGTGCTGTCGCGATATGGCAAGTTGTTTGCAACTAACCATTCAGACATTTCTTTCCGGCCACCAAGTTCACTAACAAAGTCCGCATCTAGCCAAGGCTTGTAAACCCGAAGGTTTGGATTAGCAAGTAGACCGTAACGATAGAACCGCTCGATGTCATTACCTTTGTAAGTTGATCCATCGCCCCAGATGTCGACATTGTCTTTGAGCATTGCGCGAACCAATAACGTTCCGGTTACTGCGCGTCCCAACGGTGTGGTGTTGAAGTATTGCTTTCCACCAGAACGAATATGAAAGGCGCCACATGCAATCGCGGCTAATCCTTCGTTAACTAAAGCTTCTTTGCAATCAACAAGGCGAGAGATTTCCGCGCCATATTCACCGGCGCGCGTCGGTACCGAGTCAATGTCGGGCTCGTCATACTGGCCCAAGTCAGCAGTGTAGGTGCAAGGAATTGCGCCTTTACTGCGCATCCAAGCCACAGCCACAGAAGTATCTAGGCCACCAGAGAAGGCAATTCCAACTTTTTCACCAATTGGCAGTGAGGCAAGGACTTTAGACATGTGGAAAGTCTATTGGAGTAACGGGGCTTAATTTCCCTTAGCAGGTGTGGTTCTGCGCATACGTTGATAGAACTTTCCAGGCTGGCTCGTGCTTGGCTGCGGGTCGCCAATGTTCTCGAACCCAATTAGCTCATAAGCCTTAATCGCTGAATAGTTATCCACCCAAACGCCCAATCCCTGTTCGCTCCACGGCTTAACATCAATTTGCGAATCCACATACTCAATCAAAGCCCGCATCACACCTTTGCCGCGTGCTTCAGGGCGCACCCAGCAACCCCTGATCCAGCAGCTTGCAGCAAAATCTTCATCAACCTGGTCAACGAACATAATTCCGATATCGCCTGATTTGTCACTTGCTAAAACAAAATCGGATTTGCTCAGCCGTGCTCGCCAGAATCTCTCTGGCCGAATGGATTCTGTTTCAAATTTGGCGCCAAATGCTTCCGGGTTTGCTTGCAAAGACGCGAGCCGAATTTCCCGAACTCGCTCCCAGTCATCTGGACCAAAAGGTGCGACTTGAATCTTTGAAGTCATGACCTAGCTGGTGACGAGGTTTGGAGCCTGTGCACCAGCAAGGATTGCTAATGCATTTGTCGCTGCTATGTCTGCCATGGCTGCACGCGTTTCAACAGTTGCAGATCCCAAGTGTGGAATAAGCACTGCATTATCAAGTTCAAGCAAACCCGGATTAACTGCTGGTTCGTTTTCAAATACATCCAGCCCGGCGCCAGCAATCTGCCCTGACTTAAGTGCATCAACTAGAGCTTGCTCATGAACGATTGGACCACGTGCGGTATTGATCAAGAACGCAGTCTTCTTCATACGAGCAAACTGATTCTCGCTCATTAAGTGATGTGTTGCTGGTGAGTAAGGGCAGTGCAGTGAAAGTACGTCGCTGGATTCAATTAGTTCATCCATAGACATGTACTTAGCATCAAGCTCTTTAACTACATTGTCTTCAAGTGGTGACCGACGCGTGTAAGCAATGTTCATGCCAAAAGCCTTTGCACGTCGCGCGGTTGCAATACCAATCTGACCCATACCAACAATGCCAAGTTGGCGACCTTGAAGGCCCATGCCAAGCATGTAGAACATTCCCCACTGCCATGGTTCTTGAGCGCGTATAACTCGCTCCCCTTCACCCAGGCGACGAGTTGCCATCAATATAAGCGACATTGCGATGTCGGCTGTGGCTTCAGTCAATACACCTGGAGTGTTTGTAACAAGCACGCCACGCTTTTCGCATGCTGGCACATCAATGTTGTTGTAACCTACGGCAACATTTGAAACTGACTTCAGTTGCGGTCCAGCCGCATCCAGAAGCTCGTCATCGATCTTTTCGGTCAACAATGAAACAATCGCATCTGCGCCAGCAACCACAGTTAAGAGTTCGGCGCGAGAAATTGCATCGTCTTTTTCCCAAGCAGTTACTTCGTGCTCAGCCTTAAGTCGCTCAAGACCACCGGATGGAATCTTGCCAGTTACAACAACGCGAGCCATCTATTCAGCGATCCATTCACCCATGAACTTAAGACCATCAGAAATGTCACTGTTATCAATGCCAGAGAAAGCTAAGCGGATGTACTGCTCTTTTTCGCCTGGCTGCGGACGACCAAAGTGACGACGAGTACAGAACGATACGCCAGTTGCATGAAGCGCCTGCTGTGCGAAGTCACCTAAGTCAGTGATTCCCTTATTGGCCATTGCTTCAGTCACATCGGGAAACAAGTAGAAACCAGCTTCTGGTGTGTGAACCTTCACGCCTGGCATCTGACGAAGTAGTTCCAAAGCAGTATCGCGACGCTGCTTCAAAGTGTTAAGCATGATCGGAACGCCTGATTGATCGCCTGTAACTGCTTCAACGCCACCGTATTGAACGAAGTGAGTAGTGCAGGATTCATCGTTGGTGTTTAGCTTTGCGATCACGTCTGCAATTTCTTTAGGTGCGATTGCAGCACCAAGGCGCCAGCCAGTCATCGCAAACTTCTTTGAGAAGGTGTAAAGAATTACGGTGCGCTCGGCCATTCCTGGAAGGGATGCAATCGACTTTGATTTTCCTTCGTAGCGCATTTCAAAATACGCTTCGTCAGAAAGCACATAAAGATTATTTGCAATCGCAATTTCCGCAATTGCTTCGCGCTCGGCATCAGTTGATTCAGCGCCATTAGGATTTTGCAGGTCGTTGTAAACAATTGCTTTAGTGCGAGGTGTGATCAAAGATTTGATTTGATCGATGTCAATGCTGAAACCGTTGCCATTTGCAATGTAACGGTATGGCCTTGCGATTCCACCAAAGTATTCGATTTGGCTTTCGTAAATTGGGTAGCCAGGGTTTGGGTAAAGAACTTCGTCGCCTGGATTCATGATGGTCTGAATGAACTTGGTGATTACTGGCTTTCCACCAGGTTGAACGACAACGTTCGAAGCATCAAAACTTAGGCCGCGGTCGCTACCAACGTTTGCAGCTAGGGCTTCGCGCAACTGCGGGATTCCAGCACCCGGGCAGTAGCCAGTTTTGCCATCTGCAATCGCACGATTCATTGCATCAACAATGTTCTGTGATGTTGGCAGGTTAATGTCACCTAAGTGGAACGGGAAAATTCGATTACCTTTTTGGCCCCATTCAGCTGCAGCTAGGGAAACGGCGAATGCGGTTTCAGTACCTAAGTTTTCTAGACGTGTTGCTAAAGCCATGGATTACCCCAAAAAGTCGCGGTTTGTCCTTGTACTTTATCGCCCGAGAAAGGCGCTAGCCATTTGGGATTTCCATGCGCCTTAGCCAGACCCCACATCGTGGAACTTAAAAGGAAATTGCCTAAACTGCTCTCTTCTTTACTGAGCGAAGGCGACCACGTCCGGTGTGGCTATAAAGATCCTTTGGCCCAATTGGGGTTGGCACCAATTCGATGTCTACTCCGATTCCGCGCTGGACACTCTGCTTATAGATGTATTCCAAGGTCGAAAAATCTTCGATTGCAAAGCCGACAGAGTCAAAGATCGTGACCTGTTCGTCGTCATCGCGGCCTACTTCTTTTCCGGCCAGAACTTTCCAAAGGTGATTCACCGGGAAGTCTGCTGGCATCTGCTGGATGTCGCCTTCGATTCGGGTCTGCGGTTCGAACTCCACAAATACTTTGCCTTGCGTCAAAACGCCCGCTGCGAGTTCAGTCTTTCCTGGGCAGTCGCCACCGACGCCATTGAAGTGCATACCTGGCTCAACCATCTCTGGCGTGATGATTGTTGCCATTGCCTTATCTGCAGTAATTGTTGTAACAATGTCTGCGCCCTTTACGGCTTCGGCTACCGAGCTGCAGTGCACAACCTTTAATCCTTCAAATTCAGCCAAGTTGCGAATTAGTTTTTCAGTTGCTTCTGGATCAATATCGAATGCGCGAATCTCGGTAATTCCAATTACCTTATGGAATCCAATTGCCTGGAACTCAGCTTGCGCGCCGTTTCCAATCATCGCCATAACGCGCGAATCTTTGCGAGCTAATGCGCGAGCAGCCATTACTGAAGTTGCCGCAGTACGCATTGCCGTTGCCAAAGTAAGTTCACTAAGCAACATTGGGTAGCCAGTGTTCATGTCAGATAGAACGCCAAAGCCCATAACGCTGAATAGATCGTGTTTAATGTTTTCTGGATGTCCGTTTACATACTTAAAGCCATAGCGCTCAGCATTTGAAGTCGGCATCAACTCAATAACGCCTTCATCATTGTGAGCACCAAAACGGGCCGCCTTATCGAACTCTTCCCAGCGAACGAAGTTTGCTTCAATGCCATCGGTTAACTCGGCGATGAATTCATCTACTCCAATTGCTTGAATTAGCTTTGCCATTGCTGGTACATCAACAAAACGAGTCATTGGTAATCCTGTTCGTAAAGAAGTAGTGCGGGAAGAGTAATTGGAACCCCTTGAAACTACTGGTTTTCACTGTCACATAGTGCCAACAAATTGCACTATTTAGTACATTTACTTAGCAATTTGATAAGATAAAGTTGTCGAATTGATAGGAAAATCATGGATGATCTAGATCGGGCCATTTTGGCCAAACTTCGCAAGGATGCCCGTACTTCCGTTAGCTCAATTGCCAATGAGTTAAAAGTGGCTCGAGCTACCGTTCAGCATCGAATCACTCGGCTGGAAAACTCTGGAACCATAACCGGTTACACGGTTAAGGTGAGCCCAGAATCCTCACCAAATCTGATCCGTGCCGTGATGTCTATCGCCACCGAAGGCAATACGGCAAAGGCTGTGGTTAGAAGACTAAGCGGCTCCCCGCATGTGGCAGCTATCCATTCCACTAACGGCAAATGGGACCTGATTGCCGAGATTCAAGCAGAGTCATTAGCCGAGTTTGATGCAGCAATTAATGAGATTCGAGAAATGAAAGAGATAACCGGTTCGGAAACCAACCTATTGCTTTCGACATACAGCCTTTAGTTTTTGACAATCATTCTCATTAATGTAAGATGAGAACCATGTTCATTAAAAAATCAACTGGCGCAATAACCGCCTTTGCCTCTTTGTCTCTCGTATTGAGCGCTTGCTCTTCCGCAACTGAAGAAGCCAGTCCTTCACAGTCTGCTTCCGCTACCGGCGCCACCGGTGAAGTTGTAATTGTGCACGCTGCTTTCTATCCCCTTGAATTTCTAGCCAAGACTATTGGTGGCGACCAGATTCAAGTTATTTCACTAACTGTGCCTGGCGCTGAACCGCATGACATGGAGTTAACTCCAGTCCAGGTTGCCGAACTTGAGAAGACTTCACTTGCACTTTTCATTGATGGTTTCATGCCAGCAGTAGATGAAGCAATCGAAGCTTCGGTTCCGGATCGCGCACTTGATCTAGGTACCACTGTTACTTTGCTTGAGTCAGATGATCATGATCATGCAAATGAAACTCCAGCACCTGAAGCTAGTGGCGCAACTGAAGATGATCATGGCCATGGCGCGTACGATCCACACATCTGGCTAGATCCAGCCAACATGGTTTTGATGGCGAATGCGGTAAGTGAACGATTGATTGCAATTGATCCGGATCGTTCAGATTTCTACACAGCTAACACCGCCACACTTGTTGCTGAACTTGAAGCGCTAGACCAAGAGTTCACAACTGGACTTGCAAATTGTGAGCAAAAGGAAATTGTCACCAGCCATGAGGCCTTTGGATACTTAGCAAATGCTTATGGCTTTGAACAGCATGGAATTGCTGGACTATCTCCTGAATCCGAACCAAGCCCAGCACGTCTTGCTGAAATTTCTGAAATGGTGAAAGCCGAAGGAATTACAA
>JBILBY010000044.1:0-6455 GCA_044353415.1 Candidatus Nanopelagicales bacterium
ATTGCGCATGATGCGTGCTGCTCGATTTGCAAGTCAGTTAGGTTTCACCCCTGTCGTTGACGTTCTCTTAGCAGCAACTGAAATGTCGGAGCGGATAAAGATTGTTTCAGCTGAAAGAGTGCGAGATGAATTCAGCAAATTGATTATGGGAGCTCAACCCACACTAGGTCTTGAAATTCTGGAAGGCACAAAACTTGCGGAACATGTGATTCCAGAGTTACCTGCGCTGCAACTTGAAATTGATGAGCACCATAAACACAAAGACGTTTATGAACACAGTCTGATAGTTCTGCAGCAGGCAATTGATTTGGAAACTTCACATGAACCAAACTGCGAACCAGATTTAGTTCTGCGCTTAGCTGCACTGCTTCACGATATCGGCAAGCCAAAAACTCGTCGCTTTGAGTCAGGCGGTGGCGTTAGTTTTCATCATCACGAAGTTGTTGGCGCAAAAATTGCACGCAAGCGATTGACAGCAATGCGTTATCCAGGCGATGTGATTGATTCAGTATGCAAACTTACGGAATTACATTTGCGGTTTCACGGCTATGGCCAAGGGCAATGGACTGATTCTGCAGTTAGACGTTATGTAAGGGATGCCGGCGAGGAATTAAATCGTTTACATAAGTTGACTCGAGCTGATTGCACCACGAGAAATCCACGACGCGCTGCAATACTTTCAGCCACTTATGACGATCTAGAAGAGCGAATCGCAACCTTGGCGCAGCAAGAGGAATTGAATTCGATTCGACCAGATCTAGACGGTAATGACATTATGGAAATTTTGAACGTGCCGTCGGGTCCAATGATTGGTAAGGCTTACAACCACTTGCTAAATGTTCGCTTGGATGAAGGTCCGTTAACTCGAGAACAAGCGATTGAGCGACTTACTGTCTGGTGGAACGCACAATCTAAAAACGACTAGCTGTTGGCGCGGTACTTGCGAAGTAAGAAGATTGCTAAGCCTGCGCTGCAACTGAGTAACACTACAGAGTAAGCAGTTCCTACATTTACGTTATCTCTGATCCCAGCGATTAAAGCGTAAGTTGTAATGCCCAAAACCAAAGCGACGTTGATCATCATGTCGAAAATTGAGAAGACTCGACCGCGATGAGCATCATCTATCGTCCGCTGAATAGTTGTATCCGCATTGATCTTTAGCAGCTGTCCGGCAAACCCAAGCGATGCTGCCGTGGCGCAAACTGCTACCAAAGTTCCTGATTGGTATCCAACAAAGGTCACTACAACACTTACTGCAGTTGCTATCGCCATAGCAGCGATCAAATGAACTTGACGATGCGGAGCAACATCAGTTGTGGACTTTTCGCTTCGGTCGCTAAGTAAGAACGTGCTTAGGATTGCAGCGGTGAATGCGCCAAGCGCAGCAGCGCCGGCGCACAATCCGAAATACAGCACGGCTTCATCAGCTGTGTTGTTAACACTCCACGAGTTTCTGGAAAGCAACAACGCATGAACGGTTAACGCTCCGAATGCCCATCTTTGAAATGAAACGGCAACCATACTGCTTAAAGTTCTTCCCGAACGCAGCATGTAGCTAAACCCTGCGGCTAGTCCAGAGAGCGCATTTCGAAATTCATCGCGCATTGCAGATTCAACAAGATGGGGACCGAGTACATCTTTGGGTGTGATGCGAAGTGCGATCAATGAAGCTATGCCTGCAAATACTGATCCCAGAATTACTAATCCAGCATTCACTGAATCTGAGTTAGCCAAAATATTTTGAGTTGCGATTCCGAGAGCTGCAGCTAGCGATGCCGCAGTAGTTCCCAGCGTTGGAAACAGCGCATTGGCAGGAACTAAATCATCCCCATCAACGACATGTGGCAAGGACGCTGACAATGCCGCTTGCACGAATCGGTTTAGCCCCAAACTGACAAGTACCAAAACAGCTAACAGAGTATTCGCAGCGTGACCAGTGATAACAATCGCGATTGCGACCATAGTGATTATTCGTAACCAATTTGCTCGAATCAAAATCGTCCGGCGGGACCAGCGATCAATGAAGACTCCAACAAATGGACCAATCACCGAATACGGCAATAGCAAAATTCCAAATGCCAGAGCAATCTTTCGCGGGTCTGATTCACGTTGTGGCGAAAACAATACAAAAGTTGCTAATGCAGTTTGCAAAAGCCCATCGCCGGCCTGGCCAAAAATCCGCACACCAAGTAACTCGCGCGCATTCGCATGCCGCAAAACCGAGAACGATTTAATGCTTGGTCGATTCACTTAAATCACGCTACCTCTAGATTCAAAGAATTGTCGTTACTCGCTGGTAAACATCAAATTACAAACACTAAGGGCCCCTAGTTGAACTAGGAGCCCTTAGATAAGGAGGCCGCTTTTGTGTTACTTACACCCGTTGCGCAACGGTTCTTGCAAGATACTTACTTTCCAGCGATGAAGTCTTCAACTTCTTGACGGCACTTGGTGTCATCGTATTGAACTGGTGGGCTCTTCATGAAGTAGCTTGAAGCGCTCAAGATTGGTCCACCGATGCCACGATCCTTTGCAATCTTGCAAGCACGAATTGCATCAATGATGACACCAGCAGAGTTTGGTGAATCCCAAACTTCCAACTTGTATTCCAGACTCAACGGCACATCGCCAAATGCGCGCCCCTCAAGTCGAACGAATGCCCATTTACGATCGTCAAGCCAAGCTACATAATCACTTGGGCCAATGTGAACGTTGCGTGGATCGATCTTGTCGCGCAACTGTGAAGTTACCGACTGGGTCTTGGAAATCTTCTTTGATTCCAGACGATCGCGTTCAAGCATGTTCATGAAGTCCATGTTGCCGCCAACGTTTAGTTGGTAAGTGCGGTCAACAGTTACGCCACGATCTTCAAAAAGCTTTGCAAGCACTCGGTGGGTGATTGTGGCACCGACCTGGCTCTTGATGTCATCGCCAACAATTGGCACACCAGCAGCAGTGAACTTGTCAGCCCACTCTTTGGTGCCAGCTATGAAAACTGGTAGCGCATTAACGAAGCCAACGCCAGCATCAATTGCGCACTGAGCGTAGAACTTAGCGGCCGCTTCCGAACCAACTGGCAGGTAACAAACTAATACGTCAACGTTTGCGTCCTTAAGTGCCTTAACGACATCAACCGGTGTCTCATCAGACTCAACAACCATGTCGCGGTAATACTTACCAAGTCCGTCATAGGTGTGACCGCGAAGAACCGTAATTCCAGTAGGCGGTACATCTGAGAATTTAATGGTGTTGTTTTCGCTAGCGAAGATTGCGTCAGAAAGATCCTGACCAACTTTCTTTGCGTCAACATCAAATGCAGCAACAAACTTCACGTCTTTAACGTGGTAGTCGCCAAACTGCACATGCATAAGTCCTGGAACTGATGCTTTTGGATCAGCGTCTTTGTAATACTCAACGCCCTGTACCAGCGATGATGCGCAGTTTCCTACGCCAACAATCGCTACTCTAACTTCACTCACTGTAAGCCTCCTAGTTGTCAGTGAATATTTCTTGCGGTCTTACTTTTTATTAACTTGCGAGGTTTGTGGGTTACCGCTACCTGCGGCACCTTGTTCCCGCGAGATAAGTTCATTTAGCCAACGCACTTCACGCTCAAGTGCATCTAAGCCATGTTGTTGCAGCTCCAATGTGTAAGAGTCCAAACGTTCCCGGCCCTTAGACAAATTTGTTTGAAGGTTTGCTAACCGGTCTTCGACGCGACTACGACGACCTTGCAAAATATGAATTCGGGTACTTACATCAGTTTGTCCAAATAGAGACATGCGAACTGCAAAAGTGTCGTCATCCCAAGCACCTGGTCCGCTGTCCGCAACCATGGCATTGAAGTGGGCAGTTCCAGCTTCAGTTAAGGCATATGTAATGCGAGCCCGCTTTGGATATTTGCCAGTGCCAACTTCATCTTGTTCAACAAGCAATCCACGCTCGACTAATGACTTAAGCGCTGGGTACAAAGCACCGTAGGAAATCGTGCTGAAAAGTCCCAGGACCGAAATCAAACGCTTGCGAAGTTCGTAACCGTGCTGAGGTGTCTCGGCAAGTACGCCAAGGATTGCTAGCTCTAAAGCAGCAGATCTTTTGGCCACAGCGCTTCCAACCCTTGAAAAATAGGATATTTAGATGTATCAAATTGATACATCTAAAGGATACAGTCTGGGTGGGTTCGGGCAAATTGGCTACCCCGCTCGCCACCAATCGACTACATATTGCTGGGTTTTCCCACCGAGCCGGCCAATCACGCCCCAGCCATATCCCTTCAGCGGACATAAGGTTGTCAGGTGAGTAGGCCAGGTTCGCATCAAAGTATCTCGGGCATCCGAGCTGGCGGTGTCAGTTCTGAGCCACCTCGCCCAATTCCATATCCAGCTGAGGACGTGGCAGATCCAGTTCGCCCGCGTCATGTTTTGGACTATGTTTTGGCTCGGCGAGCAGTACTTGAACAAATCAAACATGACGCATTGTTGCGGGAACAAGTGTGCGACGCCGATCCGTACTTATTAAGAGCAGCGAAACATCATGGTGAACAGACCGAACGCGTGTGTCCGATGTGCGCCAAGAGCGAACTAGTTCATGTGACATATATCTTTGGCGATGATCTTGGCTATCTGTCAGGAAGAGTTAAAACAACGAGTGAATTAAAGGTTTTAGCCTATGAGTATGGACATTTTCGAGTTTATGTCGTTGAAGTTTGTAAGTTATGTGGTTGGAATCATCTCCATATGTCCTATGTATTAGGTGATGGCGCGCCTCGGACTCCACCGCGCGAGCCTAGAGATGTGTTGAAATAGAGGAATGGCAAACTATCCCCGCAAAGATAAGCGCGGGTTGATGCGTTTCCTTCCGTCAATTAGGCAGCTACTGACACTGGCATTCTTTGGATTCGGCGTTGCCGTAATCGCACTTGCCTTTTCAGTTCGTTTAATCTCAGTCCCGCAAGCAAGTGAGATATCAACTGCCCAAACTTCAATCTTGTATTACGACGATGGCGTCACCGAGCTTGGTCGTCTGGGCGAGGCCAATCGAGTATCTATTGAGCTTGATCAAATCCCACTGCAAACTCAGCAGGCGATGTTGGCCGCGGAAGATCGAGAGTTCTATGAACATGGCGGATTCTCGATTCGAGGAATTTCTCGAGCCGTTGTTACAAACTTAATTGGCGCAACTGGCGCAGGCGGCGGTTCGACGATTACTCAGCAATATGCAAAGAACGCGTATTTAACTCAGGAAAGGACTATCACCCGAAAGCTACGTGAATTAGTTCTGTCCATCAAACTTGAAACCATTATTAGCAAAGATCAAATTCTTCAGGATTACTTAAACACAATCTATTTCGGTCGTGGAAGTTATGGAATTGAAACTGCAGCTAATCAATACTTTGGCAAGAGCGTAAGTCAGCTTGAAGTTTCTGAATCCGCTGTTCTGGCAGCTATCGTGCAAGCACCTAACGGTCTTTCACCTGAAGAAAATCTTGATCGCTTAACTTCTCGTTGGAATTACGTACTCGATGGCATGGTGGAAAAAGGTTGGATTTCGCAAGAGGAAAGAGGCTCAATAACTTTTCCCGAAATCAAACCTTATGAACAGGTAAATGCATTCGGCGGCCCACAAGGTCACCTGGTTGAACAAGTTCGTCAAACGATGTATGACAACGGAATTACTGAAGATCAAATCAATCTACTTGGTCTTCGAGTGATCACAACGTTTAACAAAGTTGCTCAAGACGCCATGATCACCGCTGTTAATGAGCAAGCACCCACTGAAAACATTGAAGGTCTACGTATCGGTGTTGCATCGGTTCGCCCAGAGACTGGTGAAGTGGTTGCAATGTATGGTGGCGCTGACTATCTAGAAAATCAATTTAATAATGCAACGCAAATGATTGGTCAGGCAGGATCAACTTTCAAACCGTTTGCATTAGCCGCTGGTTTAGAAAATGACGTGACGCTAGCAACAACATTTAGTGGCAAGAATAAAACTATGGTTGGCACCTACGAAGTTGTTAACTATGGCGACAAATCATTTGGCGATCGCATCACGTTATTGAAGGCAACTCAGGACTCGGTTAATTCGGCTTACGTGGAGTTAGCAAATGCGGTTGGATTAGAAACCGTATTCAATGCGGCAAAGCGTGCTGGTATTCCTGCCGACGCAGTTGGCATGGAACCTAACTTAGCTTTCACACTTGGTACAACAAGCCCACACGTAGTTGACATTGCTGCTGCATATGCAACTTTTGCTTCCCGTGGACTGCAGGTTGCACCTTCATACATCCAATCCATCACGACTGGTTCAGGGGATATTCTCTACAAACTAAATCCAAAACCTGTTCAGGCATTCAGCACTGACATTGCAGACACTGTGAATTTCGCACTGCAGAAAGTTGTTGAAGTTGGAACCGGCAAAGCGGCAAAAGCATTAGGACGTCCGGTAGCTGGAAA
>JBILBY010000045.1:0-6379 GCA_044353415.1 Candidatus Nanopelagicales bacterium
TTGAGTTAATGCAATAACGCAGATCTGTTGGGGTTTTGTAGCCTTCACCTTCAAATACGTGACCCAAGTGCGAATCGCATGCAGCACATCTAATTTCAGTTCGAACCATGCCATGTGACATGTCCTTGATCTCAGTTATGGTCTCGGCAGCCAGGGGAGTAAAGAATGATGGCCAGCCACAACCACTGTGGAACTTTGCATCACTTCGGAATAGTTCCGCGCCACAAGCTCGACAGGCGTAGATGCCGTTAGTTTCGGTATCGGTGTATTCGCCAATGAATGGTGCTTCGGTGCCAGATTCTCGCAAGACGCGATATTCTTCAGGACTTAATTCAGCTCGCCATTGCTCATCAGACTTAACAACTTTTTCACTCATGGTTAAAGGCTAGAGCAACGGCACACTTCTTGCGAGTGCAAGGCCAGTACGTGGTAGTTAACTTCGCAACAATCGCTTGAATTCAAAGTCACCTGAAATAGCGCTTCCTACCTCAACCCAATCTGTTGTCTTTGGCAGCGCATCAGGCCACTGTGGCGTGCCACCTACAGTCAGAGGCGAAATTGTTAGGTCATACTCGTTGATTGCATCTGCTTTAAGTAACTGAGCAAGCAAACTCGGGCCGCCTTCGCAAGTGACCTTACGTAGCCCAAGTTCAAATAACTTTGCAATTAAGTTCGTAGCAAAACTTGAGGGGTCTTCTTCATGTAGTTGAATCACGCGCGCAATCGTTAACAGCTCGGCTGAAGGTGTTGTGCTTCCAGCATTGAAAACTATGGTTGGTTCCTGACCTGCGTTGAACAGCGGTGTAGTTAAGTCAAATTCCAGACTTGAACTAACCACGGCAAGTCTTGGTGGCTTGCGATTGAGAAAGGCAAACTCATCACGAGCTTTGGGTTGGCGATAGTTTTCATTTCGTGCTGTGTTGGCACCAACTAAAACCACATCAGATAGCGCGCGAAGCAGTAACAAAAGTTTTAAGTCACTTTCGCCGGTGAGATCTCGAGACGAATCGCTTGGACCAACGAAGTGACCATCTTGGGAAATGATCATGTTTGCTCGAACCCAATTTTGTGAATCTGATTCGTAATGCGCAGCGATGTCTGGAAGTGATGCCAGATGTAGGTCCAAAATCAAAAGATTTTCCTGACTTAGTTTTTCGTGATGGTGGTCGATACAGGACTTGAACCTGTGACCTCTTCCATGTCAAGGAAGCGCGCTAGCCAACTGCGCCAATCGACCGTTGTGGAACGGATGTTTAGTTTTTACTTCGCTTACTCTTTGTGCACTAACGAGGTGGAGACGGGATTTGAACCCGTGTACAGGGATTTGCAGTCCCTTGCCTCGCCTCTCGGCCACTCCACCGGGGTCGCCCAATGTGAGCTCTTCCGAGCGGATGACGGGATTCGAACCCGCGACCCTCACCTTGGCAAGGTGATGCTCTACCACTGAGCCACATCCGCGTACAGGCTTAACCTGACCCCGTTACCTTAGCCCAATTACGGGATGGGTTCAAAGTCAGCCCGAGAAGGTTCGTAAAGTGGAGACATGACCCAGGGCCTGGCAGTTGCGATTTTTGGCAGCTTTATGGCGACAAACTTCGTTGAAGCAACCACTGATGTCAGCAGATTAGATGAAGCAGGTTGGTGGGCAGTAACCCAAACTTTCGAGGGGGAATTTCAGGCATTTCGATTCACTGACATAGAGCCGATCAACTTGGAGAAGTTAGCTGATCTGGGACACGACTTAAGTCATAACTCGATAGCCGTACAAAACTGGACGTCGTCGATGTCAAAGTCTGAGTACGTCGGTGCTGTTGAAAGCGTAAGACAAGACATTGCTCGAGGTTGGGTTTACCAAGCCAATTTATGTCGAGTACTAAGTGCGCCGCTGGAAGCAGATTTAAAGGTAGTTGCGTTTTGGAAATTGCTGTCCGAACACAATCCAGCACCTTACTTAAGTGCATTGCAGGTTCCGGCCTCGCTTTCTGGGTTAGCAAAAGATATTCGCATAGTAAGTGCCTCACCAGAGCTGTTCCTTTCTCGCCACGATCAAGTTTTGCGATCCAGTCCAATTAAGGGGACTGCGCGAGTAGCCAGCGAGTTACTTGAAAAGGATCAAACTGAAAACATCATGATCGTTGACTTAGTGCGAAATGATCTTGGGCAAGTTTGTGAATCTGGTTCAGTGAAGGTTGTCGATCTATTGCGGCTCGAAGAACATCCGGGTCTTGTGCACTTGGTATCCGACGTAGAAGGAACATTGCCCGCCGAATCTGGCTGGCGAGAAATCTTAGCTGCGCTAACACCACCAGGTTCAGTTAGTGGCGCTCCAAAAAGTAGTGCCCTGGAAGTAATCGAACGACTTGAGAATAGTTCCCGTGGAATTTACTGCGGAGGATTTGGTTGGGTGAATGCGGATAACAAATCAGCCGAACTTGCAGTTGGAATTCGAACTTTCTGGCAAGAATTTTCGGCAGGTACTAAATCGCTAAACTTTGGAACCGGCGCGGGAATTACTTGGGCAAGTGATCCAGCTGGTGAATGGCAAGAAACTGAGTTGAAGGCCGAGCGCTTGCTATCAATTGCAGCCATGTCATCTGATGCAAAGATTGCAACTAACTCGTAGATAGGCTTGTACCTATGGCAGTTACACACTTTTGGATCAACGATGAAGTCGTGCCAATCCCAGATGCCAAAGTTAGTGTGCTAGACCATGGGTTCACCGTCGCCGATGGTGTTTTCGAAACCTTGTTGGTTAATGACGGAAAAGTTTTTGCGATTGATCGGCATTTAGCTCGCCTAGCTAAATCTGCCTCAGGTCTTGGGATAGCAATGCCAGATGTATCTGCAATTAACAAAGGTATCTCGCAAGTCTTGAGTAGCAATCCCAAAGTTGATTTCGGCCGACTTCGAATAACGGTTACAAGTGGCGCTGGTCCGTTGGGATCTGATCGCACTTCTACTTCGGCAACTCTGGTTATCTCGCTAGCCGAACAAGCAGCTTGGCCAGCTAGCACCAAGATACTTTTGGTGCCATGGACTCGAAATGAGAATTCGCCACTTGCTGGCTTAAAAACCACGTCCTATGCCGAAAATGTTTACGCACTAGATGCCGCAAAGCGTCACGGATTTTCGGAAGCAGTCTTTTGTGACACCTCGGGGCGGCTATGTGAAGGAACTGGTTCAAATATTTTTCTAGTTAAAGGCGATCAGATCTTCACGCCATCAGATGCCAGTGGCTTGTTGCGGGGGATCACACGGGATTTAGTAATTGAGTGGGCCAACGACTCAGGCTTCACGGTTGTCGAGCGAGACGTTAATCCGATGGAACTGTGGGATGCTGATGAAGTGTTCATAACTTCCTCAACAAGAGACGTTCATCCAGTATCTGAGTTGGCAAAGCTAGATGCCTCAGAAAATGTTGTGGATCGTAGGACGTTAGTGCCGGGGTTAGTTACCGAAAAACTGGGTAACATTTTTTTGAGCCTGAGAGCAGAGACGATTAATCCATGAAGAGTCAGACCAAGGAAGCCAAGCAGCACAAATCTTTAGCTGATCGGCTATACGGCAATTACATGGGCCGACGTAACTCGGTGCGGACAAATCGTGCGCTGGATGCAACTTGGCGTGGAATCATTTTGGTCGTCGGACTCACCTTGGTGGGACTTGGTTTATTCTTCTTGCTTTTTCCAGGACCTGGCTGGGCAGTAATCATTATTGGTCTGATTATTTTGGCTACTGAATATGCCTGGGCCCAAAGGTTACTGAATCCGGTTAAAGAATTTTCCTCTCGGATTGCACGTTTAGTTGTTAGCCAGGAATACCGAACCAAGCGCAGCAACGTGATCTTGATCATTACGGTCGTAGTTGTCACGATTGCATATGCATATTGGGCTAAATGGGGCGCAACTATGAAAGGCTTCGAACCGATATTGGTTCCGATCGAGAATCTCTTCAACCTAGAAATCTAGTTCTGGTTCCAGACTCTCGCTAGTGGGTAAATATATGGTCATTTGCCTGTGCTCCCGTAGACTTTGAGGGTTACCGTTTGAAAAGGAACGCTCCGTGCCACAAGTTCTCGTAGGACTCGATCGAATCTCAACTGAGATCGATGCTGGCGCTTGCGCGTATGACGTCGTAGGGGACAAGGCCCGCCAAGTAGTAGTGGCCCGCGTTAATGGTGAAATCGTTGATTTAAGTCATCCTTTAGCGGATGGCGATGCCGTTGAACCAATTTTGATTAGTGATCCTGAGGGACTTTCGGTACTTCGTCACAGCGTCGCACACATCGTGGCGCAAGCTACCCAAGCGATCTTCGATGACGTAAAACTCGGAATTGGTCCGCCAATTAAAGATGGCTTCTTCTACGACTTCGGCACTACCCGAACATTCACTCCTGATGATCTAGTGACGATTGAAAAGAAGTGTGTTGAGATTATCAACTCGGGACAAAAATTCTCACGTCGCGTAACTAATCGCGAAGCCGCGCGTTCCGAATTAAGTAATGAACCTTTCAAGATTCGTTTGTTAGGTGCGGACGAAGATGCAACTGTTATGTCTGAGGATGTAATGGAAGTCGGCGGCGGCGAACTAACGATCTATGACAACATCGATCTTCGCAGTGGTGAACTTCGTTGGTGCGATTTATGTCGTGGTCCGCACGTACCTGACACTCGTTACATTGATGCTCGCGCTATCAAGCTAATGCGAACTTCAGCTGCATATTGGCTGGGCGATCAAAAGAACGAATCGATGCAGCGAGTTTATGGAACTGCTTGGCCAACTAAAGACGGTTTGAAGCAGTACTTGAACATGTTGGAAGAAGCCGAGAAGCGCGACCATCGTCGACTGGGTGTTGATTTAGATCTATTTTCATTCCCTGACGAAATCGGTTCCGGTCTAGCGGTATTCCATCCCAAGGGCGGAATCATTCGCCGACAGATGGAAGATTATTCGCGCATCCGTCACGAAAATGCTGGCTATCAATTTGTGTACACCCCGCACATTACAAAGGGTGCACTGTTTGAGCAGTCAGGTCACTTGGATTGGTATCGCGAAGGAATGTTCCCAGCGATGCATCTTGATGAAGAGTTGCATGAAGATGGCACAGTAAAACGCCAAGGTCAGGATTACTATCTAAAGCCAATGAACTGCCCATTCCACAACTTGATTTACAAGTCACGTGGTCGTTCTTACCGCGAGTTGCCGCTACGTCTCTTTGAATTTGGTTCGGTTTATCGTTACGAGCGTTCTGGTGTTATCCATGGCTTAACTCGAGTTCGCGGTATGACGCAAGATGACGCTCATATTTATTGCACCCCAGAGCAAATGGGTGGGGAATTACAAAACTTATTAGGTTTCGTATTGGATCTGTTGCGCGATTACGGTCTGGATGATTTCTATCTAGAACTTTCAACTCGCAATCCCGAGAAATCGATTGGAACTGAGGCTGAGTGGGACCAGGCAACTGCAGCACTTGCCGAAGCAGCACAGAAGTCAGGATTGGAACTAGTTCCAGATCCAGGTGGCGCAGCGTTCTATGGTCCAAAAATCTCGGTACAAGCTCGCGATGCAATCGGCCGCACTTGGCAGATGTCAACAATTCAGGTGGACTTCCAATTGCCACAACGGTTCGAATTGGAATACCAGGCATCAGACGGCACTCGTAGTCGCCCAATCATGATCCACCGCGCGTTGTTTGGTTCGATCGAACGTTTCTTCGGAGTTTTGCTAGAGCACTACGCGGGTGCCTTCCCACCATGGCTAGCTCCAGTGCAAGTAGTTGGAATCCCAATCGCAGGAGCTCACGTCGAATATCTTGAAGATGTAGCGACGCAGCTGCGGGCGCATGGAATTCGAGTTGAAGTAGACGGCTCGGACGAACGGATGCAAAAGAAGATCCGCACCGCACAAACCCAAAAGGTTCCGTTCATGCTGATTGCAGGTGACGAAGACATTGCTGCTGGCGCTGTTTCTTTCCGATATCGTGATGGCACGCAAGAAAATGCCGTTCCAATCGCTGATGCGATAAACAAGATCGTCGAGATTGTTACCTCGCGCGTTCAAATCTGAGGTTTAGATGTCAACTGATCCACGTGGCCCACATGCTTGGGACCGGCTATGGGCGCCGCATCGCAAAGAATACTTAGCAGATGAGGCCGGGAATTTCGACGCTGACTCTTGTCCATTTTGTATTGCCCAAGGAGTTTCGGATTCTGAAGGCTTAGTTGTTGTTCGGCGCAGTGCGACTTTCGTTGTTATGAATAAGTATCCGTACAACAGTGGACACTTACTGGTTTGTACAAATCGACATGTCCCGCTTTATGACGAACTCACGCCCGAAGAAGTGGTCCAAATCGGCGAGCTAACTGCGCAGGCTATG
>JBILBY010000046.1:0-6312 GCA_044353415.1 Candidatus Nanopelagicales bacterium
AGAGGTAAACATGCGCGTTCATTTAGCTACTGATCATGCTGGACTTGAATTCAAAGATGCACTGACTCAGCACTTAACTAGCAAGGGCTATGAAGTTGTAGATCATGGCGCATATGAATATGACGCGGAAGATGATTACCCAGCGTTCTGCATTGCAGCAGCTGAAGCAGTGGCTGCTGAACCTGGTTCTTTAGGTGTGGTATTCGGTGGCTCAGGAAACGGCGAACAAATTGCAGCCAACAAAGTTAAGGGCGTTCGCGCTGCGCTGGCTTGGAGTATTGCCACTGCTCAACTTGCAAAAGAACACAATGACGCAAACGTTGTTGGCATAGGTGCGCGACAGCATTCTCAAGAAGAAGCTTTTGCAATCATCGAAGCCTTTTTAGAAACTCCATTTAGCCAAGCCGAGCGTCACATTCGACGCATTGGCCAAATTGGTGACTACGAATCCCGCTAGTGGTTACAAGTGCAAGGTTGAGTTTGATCACCGTTGCATCGCAAGCAAGTTGCCATTGAAGGTGCCACATCCATAGCTGGGCTGCGCTTGAAGAAACCTGTTGGCTTGAGCATGAATCCAATTCGCTCCACCGGCATAACTGGCCAGTCCTCGAGTCTTGGAATGTGATTGACGCCAAAGACGTACCACATCACAACATCTTTATTAACGAGATTTCGATTCTGCTTAGTCCAGCTTGGAAGTCCGGCACCACCTTCATGTTGAAATGGATATTCGCCAGCTGGATATCTTTCTTGCCTTCGGTTAGGTGTCACCCAAAGATGTTGATACATGAACCCAGCTCGCTTGCCGATAACAGAATCAGGAGAGGCAAGTGGGTAGGAGTTTCCTTCGGGAACTAACTTGAATCCAACCGATTTGTTCATGTGGTTCTTCTTGTTTGGATTTACTATCTTCCAATATCTGCTGGTCATCAAGTTCAGCATTCTGCCTGACATGCCTTCATTTTCAATTGGTGTCTCTTGTGTTATGTAGGCACCACCATGAATATTCTCTGGTCCCATTTCTTTTGCTACCGAGTCAACCTCGATGACTGTGTTTTTCTCACCATCAACATCTAAGTCCAGGCGTGCACAAAAAGTATGTTGATGATATGGAGCCCACAGGCCAGGTTCAATTTCTGTGGCAGATGGATGATCAATGCCAGGAGTGTCTGAAAGCGTTAACACAATTCCCGTTAGCTTGGCTTCAAACTCAATGGAGCCATCTTGGTAGAAGTACCAAAAATATCCATATTCGTAATTGTTGATTGTGACGATTGACGAAACTACAAAGCGGCGACCTCGTCGTACTTCTACGTGACCATCAATGTCGACGTGCTTCCACAAAATGCCATGATCCTCTTCATGCATACAAATGGCATTTTTGATTTCGCGTACATCACCCTCAGGAGTTAGAAGGTGGACATCTTTATACAAGATTTCGCCGAGGCAGTCACAACCGAGTGTTAGGGAGTTGGTGTAACTACCAAGACCAAACTCACCTGTGTCGAAAGCATTCTTACGATAAGTCCCTTGGCTTGGATCACCATAAGGAATAACGAGCTCAGCAATTGACATGCGATATCCAATTCTTCGCTCTACGCCATTGTCATCAAAGCGAACATCATGAATTACTAAACCTTCACGATGATCCCAGCCCACACGAAAGTTCCAGCGTTCCCAGCCAACGTTCCACCCATTAACCGTGCAGGAAGCTCCATCTTTTTGAACAATCTGCAGATCATTTAATTTCACTCCGCCACCAGTTTGGGAAAGTCGGTAGTCACCTGGTGTCATCGGGATTGGAGTCACTCCACTGTCTTCAATGTCAATTACTTCTTCAGATTCCAAATCGACTATTGCGTAAAGACCATTGATTGGGTGCGCGTACACATTTGATTCTGGAGTTGGCCGTAACCACATTGGTGTCCAAACTAGCCGCTTGCCATTGTCGAGGTGCTTAGGAATTTGCGCGCCAATTGGCCAGGTCTCGACATAGACCTGGGTGTCAGGATCGGTTATACCTCGCAGCTTTAATGCATCACGAACACGTGTGTCTTTAAGAACTGCCTTAACGGCTAGTGCCGACTCAGTCATGACAACTGGAGCTTTTGCGCCAGAGATCAAAGTCCAACTAATTGCAGCGCCATTTGTGGTGAGCACGCCTTCATAAACTTCCGAAGTTGGTCGATGCAAAAATGAGATGCGAACGGCTCGTTCAAGGCTTGATTGCGGAGTCCAACCAAGGACCTCGGATTTAGAAGGCTCAGCCAATTGGCAGGTGAGCAAAAAGTATTTTGAGTCAATGCCCCAAAGATCACGGGCATGCTGCATAACCGTTTCTAGTTCGATTTTTGATAACGGATCAAGCGGATGTGCTGCAGCGAGGGACATTAAATAAGTCTATTCAAGGGTATGAAACTTTGCTGGGGAGTCTTGGCTGTACGAAGCGCGAGCCTCTATACGAGCGGGTGACCGGGATCGAACCGGCATGGCCAGCTTGGAAGGCTGGGGCTCTACCATTGAGCTACACCCGCGATGCCAATCTTTCAATTGGACAGATTTAGAGTATCGCATAATTTCTACTAGAATCGAACAGCAAGATCGGGGCGTAGCGTAGTGGCTAGCGCGCCTGCTTTGGGAGCAGGAGACCGAGAGTTCGAGTCTCTCCGCCCCGACTCGTAGTTGTGGGGTCCGCCTTAATTTTTAGGGCGGGCTCTACACATCTAACGCCCTTATAAATAGGAGAGCCGTGAAAAGCGTCGTCGAGAATATTTCCCCATCCCGCATCAAGATCACGATCGAGATGCCGTTTGCTGATCTGCAACCGTCATTGGATTCTGCATATGCGCGCATTAGCTCTCAGGTAAACATCCCAGGATTTAGAAAAGGCAAGATCCCAACTCGCATCATTGACCAACGCGTTGGTCGAGGTGTAGTCCTTGAAGAAGCAGTCAATGATGCAATTCCTTCCGGTCTAGCTCAGGCAATGATCGAAAACAAGATTGTTCAAATTGGTCGTCCAGAAGTGGATGTCACAACACTTGATGAAGAAACCGGTTTGATTTTCACGGCTGAACTTGATGTTCGTCCAGAATTTGAACTTCCAAAGTTTGACGTACTAAAGGTCGTTGTAGACAACGCTGAAGTAACTACAGACCAAGTTGAAGAACAGCTAACAGGTCTACGCGGTCGCTTTGGCGCATTGAAAGAAGTTTCTCGTGCTGCAAAAGACGGCGACGTACTTCTTGTTGACCTAAGTGGAGATCACGAAGGTCAGGTAGTTGAAGAATTAGCTGCAACTGCATTTAGTTATGAACTTGGTTCTGATGACATGGTTCCAGGATTTGACGATGCAGTGCGTGGCGCAAAGGCCGATGAAGTTCGCCATTTCCTATTCACACCATCTGCTGGTCAGTGGAGTGGCAAAGGCATCACTGTTGAAGTAACCGTTAAGGCAGTTCGCGAGCGCGAACTTCCAGATGCTGATGATCAATTCGCACAGCTTGCAAGTGAATTCGACACCATTGGTGAATTACGCGAAGACATTCGCACTCGTCTTGGCCGCGTCCGTTTGATTGAACAGGCTTACCAGGCTCGCGATCTAACTCATGATGCACTAATGGAAGCCGTGAAGCTTGATCTTCCGGAACGCACGATTCAGGATGAAATCGATGCCCACTTTGATGATGGACATGGCGACGAAGCTCACAAGGCTGAGTTCGAAACCAACACTCGCAGTGGCCTAAAGTCCCGCATAATTTTGGACAAGATTGCTGAAGTCGAAGACTTGCAGGTTAACGATGCCGAGCTATCTCAGTGGCTGGTTCAGGAAGCTCAGCGCTACAACATGGCTCCAGATCAGTTTGCAGATCAGCTAGTTCAGTCCGGACAGGTGCAAGGCGCAGTTTCTGAAGTTCGTCGCGCCAAGGCATTGGCTCACGTGCTGGAAAGCGTGAACGTTGTTGATAAATCAGGCAACAAGGTTGACCTTGAGTCAGTGCTTCGTGGCGATGAATCAGATGCAGACTTTGACGCTGATTTCGACGCCAGCTCAGATGAAGAAAACTTCGAGGCCGACGAATAGTCGGACTCGAAGCGAGTAAACACCGCGAGGCCGACGAATAGAACTGGGGGAGATCTAAGGATCTCCAACGCTAGGAGCGAACATGCCCATGTCGCCCCTGCCAATGTCACCCCCACCCCTTAGTGTTTAGTTGTTACTAAACATTTAGGAGTATTTGTGAGCGGCATCGAGGTCCCGGGATTAACACTTCCGGAAGCACGCACCCCGTCCCCATCAGGTCAGCAATTTGGCGATTCGGTTTACCAGCGCCTTCTGCAAGACCGCATCATTTTCATGGGAACCCAAGTTGCAGATGAAATGGCAAATGCAATCTGTGCTCAGATTCTGTTACTAGCCGCAGACGATCCTGAAAAGGACATATTCCTTTACATCAACTCTCCTGGTGGATCGATTAGCGCTGGCATGGCGATCTACGACACTATGCAGTTCGTAAAGAATGACATCGCAACAGTTGCAATGGGTCTGGCTGCATCGATGGGCCAGTTCCTACTTTGCGCCGGTGCGCCAGGCAAGCGTTACTCGCTGCCGCACGCTCGCATCATGATGCATCAGCCTTCCGGTGGCATCGGTGGTACCGCTGCTGACATCAAGATCCAAGCAGAGCAAATGAAATTTACCAAGGCAAAGATGGCTGAGCTAATTGCTGAGCACACAGGCCAAACAGTAGAAACGGTTACTGAAGATTCAGATCGCGACCGTTGGTTCACTGCAGAAGAAGCAAAAGACTATGGCTTCGTCGATCATGTTGTGCGCAGTGCGCGCGACGTGGCTGGCGAAGGCGGAACGGCATAAGGGGAGACTCACATGGATTATTCACCTCAATCGCGTTACATTCTCCCGAGCTACATCGAGCGCACTCCGCAAGGTGTTCGCGAGTACAACCCATACGCAAAGCTTTTCGAAGAGCGCATTGTTTTCTTGGGCGTCCAGATTGATGATGCTTCAGCAGATGACGTTATGGCGCAGTTACTTGTGCTTGAGTCACTTGATCCAGACCGCGACATCCAGATGTACATCAACTCACCGGGTGGTTCTTACACAGCAATGACTGCAATTTACGACACTATGCAGTTCGTTAAGTGCAACGTGCAGACCGTATGTCTCGGACAAGCTGCATCTGCTGCCTCCGTGATTCTGGCTGCCGGAACTCCAGGAAAGCGTTTTGCGTTACCTCACGCTCGTATCTTGATTCACCAGCCTTACACCGAAGGTGGCGGCCAGGGTTCTGACATTGAAATCCAAGCTAATGAGATCTTGCGTATGCGTGATGAAATGGAAGGCATCTTCTCTCATCACACTGGACGCTCGGTTGAGGAAATCCGTGTCGACATGGATCGAGACAAGATCCTTACTGCGCCTCAGGCCAAGGAATACGGAATCATCGATCAGGTGCTAACTAGCCGCGTTCCACTGAACAAATAGCCTTTCTGCTGGCGTGTACGCCAAGAGAAATGGCTTGTTTCAAGGTACTTTAGAAAGACGCTCGAAGTATCTGTCCACACTTATTCCCCCGGGAGGTGACCACTATGGCTCGTATCGGCGAAGGTGGCGACCTGTTGAAGTGTTCGTTCTGTGGCAAAAGCCAAAAGCAAGTCAAGAAATTGATTGCTGGCCCTGCTGTATACATCTGTGACGAATGCATTGACTTATGCAACGAAATCATCGAAGAAGAATTAGGCGAATCAGTAAACCTTGGTTGGGATGAACTTCCAAAGCCTCGCGAGATCTATGCCTTCCTTGACCAGTATGTAATTGGCCAAGAAGTAGCAAAGAAGTCACTTTCCGTAGCGGTCTATAACCATTACAAGCGAGTTCAGGCTGGCGCGAATGAATCATCTCGCGAAGAAGGCGTTGAACTAGCTAAGTCAAACATTCTTTTGTTAGGTCCAACAGGATCTGGCAAGACTCTTCTTGCTCAAACTTTAGCCCGCATGCTTAATGTGCCATTTGCAATTGCAGATGCAACCGCATTAACTGAGGCTGGCTACGTTGGCGAAGACGTAGAAAATATTTTGCTTAAGTTAATCCAAGCGGCTGACTATGACGTCAAGAAAGCTGAAACTGGAATTATCTACATCGATGAAATCGACAAGGTTGCACGTAAGAGTGAGAACCCATCGATCACTCGCGATGTATCCGGTGAAGGTGTTCAGCAAGCACTGCTAAAGATTCTTGAAGGTACTACCGCTTCCGTTCCGCCACAAGGTGGACGCAAGCATCCGCATCAA
>JBILBY010000047.1:0-6281 GCA_044353415.1 Candidatus Nanopelagicales bacterium
TGACTCTGGGTACTTTGCTGGCGTTGTCAGCATTGTTAGGTCGTCTTTACGGACCGATCACGGCCTTAGCGAACGTTCGAGTGGACATTATGACTTCGCTGGTTTCATTTGAACGAGTATTTGAAGTCTTAGACCTGGAACCCATGGTTAAAGACAAGCCAGATGCCACGGAGTTAGATCGTGGGGGAGTTAGCGTTGAGTTTTCCAATGTTGATTTCAAGTACCCATCTGCTGCAGAAGTTTCGTTAGCAAGTTTGGAGTCAGTAGCCCAGCCGGAGTCACGGGCAACTGAAGAACTGACTTTAACTGACATCTCATTCCAGGCTGCCCCGGGTGACTTGATTGCATTGGTAGGACCATCGGGCGCTGGTAAGAGCACTATAAGTGCACTCATTCCAAGGCTCTACGATGCAACATCGGGTTCAGTAAAACTCTCCGGTGTTGATGTGAAAGATGTAACTCAAGAGTCACTTCACCGCGTAGTTGGTGTTGTTATGCAAGATGCTCACATGTATCACGACACCATTCGTGCCAACTTGCTCTACGCGAATACCGAGGCGAGTGAAACCGAAATCTGGAGTGCTTGTGAAAGTGCCCAAATCGCAGAAATGATTCGGAGTCTGCCTGAGGGTCTCGATACGGTCGTAGGAGATAGAGGACATCGACTATCAGGTGGCGAAAAGCAACGTCTTGCAATTGCTCGATTGCTGCTTAAGGCTCCTGATGTTGTAGTCCTTGATGAAGCTACGGCACATTTAGATTCCGAAAATGAATCCGCAGTTCAAGCTGCGCTGGCAATTGCGCTACAGGGTCGAACTTCAATTGTGGTTGCTCATCGACTATCGACGATTCGTCAGGCGAATCAAATTTTGGTAATTAATGATGGACGGATTGTTCAACGAGGTACACACGAGGAATTGCTCGCTACTGGTGGAGTTTATGCAGATCTGTATCATCGTCAGTTCGCAGAAGATAAGAGCTAGCTCAGACTTATTTTGCGCTGTTCCTTTAACTCGTTCCGAACCAGAATGATCCAGCCAATAACTGTCATGATCTCAAAGAACAACCATTGGATTGCGTATGACCTATGCGCACCTTCCGTTACCTCGGGTGCCGGCAGGGTCCTAATGTCTGAAGTTTTTGATTCTGGGCGACTGGCAGTCATCTCAACATAAGCGTTACTTAATGTCTCTGGACTGTCGACAATCTCAAGCGGAATAATGCGGTCGACTTGACCATCAGGCAAATCAGTTGGTGCTGGTTTGGTTCGTGGGCTGATCTCGCGGAGTCGCCCGAGTACCTCGATAGTTCCAGTTGGAACATCGGCAACTACTGGACTATCAACAGCGGAGTTAGCAGCGGCAGTCCAACCTCGATTTACCATCACAATAGTTCCGTCAACTAATTCAAGGGGAGTAACTACCCATAACCCCAAGTCTGACTCAAGACTCTTCTTGCGGACTAGTACCTGGTTTTCGGTCTGCCAAACTCCGGTCATTTCAATAGTTCGCCATTGAAAGTCATTTGGCACTGTCGTTGCGCCATCAGCTGTGACGATCAATTCGTCAATAGCAACAGGTTCCTTATCGATCTGTTCTTGAATCAGAACATTCGCTGCTTGCCGGTCTTGCAATCTATGCCATTGCCAGTTTGAGAGTGCTTGAAATGCAGGGAGCATAAAGATACAGACCAACGTAATTGCGATCCATCTTGGCGCTAAAAGGAATTTAAAAGCACTCACGAATTCAATTGTGCCTGATTAATGAGTTGACGAGCGACCAGTCTCGAGCGCTTCGTTGCTTGGGGCGATGAAATCTCCAGAACCTGCCCAGCCACCACGTTCCCGGCCAGCATTCGCGATGACAACAGCAAAGTATGGAAGAACGACTGCACCGACAATAAGCGTCCAGCGCAGCACGCCCTCGGCAGCGATCCCGCCCACGAAGCAAGCAGTGCGAAGGCCCATGCTGATTAAGTAGCGTCGTTGCCGCCCAGATTGATCTTGAGTTAGACCAGTTTCAACCTTAGAGATACTAAATACCTCTGGCTCTTGCTTCATGGCTACCTACTGATGCTCGACGGACCCTTCTAGGCTACGGTGTTACTACATGTTTGGCATTTCCACAGGAGCTCAAAATGACCACTAGAACGTACGCTTTGACCGAAATTGTTGGTACTTCACCAGTAAGTATCGATGAGGCTATCCGAAATGGCTTAAAGCGGGCTTCGCAATCTACGCGTCACATTGACTGGTTTGAAGTTACCGAGATCCGCGGCAACTTGCGTGACGGAGATCTCACCTTTATTCAGGTTGGAATGAAGCTCGGGTACCGACTAGAAGATGCCTAAATCGCATCTGATTTAGTTGAAAGGTTAAATCCTTCAATGGTTAGCGGTGCCACTTGAGCGCGCGAAAACCAATCAGCCCATTCTCTTGGTAGACACGGCACTGTAGTGCCTGCGTCAGTAACTCTTGAAAGCATGTCGATTGGTGATTCATTAAATCTAAAGTTGTTCGTTGCGCCAATTACTTCACCGCCGGATACCACATAGACACCGTCACGGGTGAGTCCAGTCAGCAGTAAATTCTGTGGATCAACTTCCCGGATGTACCAGAGACAGGTAATCAGCAAGCCATCACCCATTCGACTTGCCAATTCCGCAAGCGATCCATTTCCTTGCGCATCAACTAACGAAATGTTGTCTGTAAGGGGAGTGAAAGGAAGTTTGGCTTCTTGGGCTGCATGTCGACTGCTTCCAAGCGCAGTCAATACGCCATCGGTAATGATGTTGGATCTACTGATTTCAATTCCTGTATCAAAAGCGCTACCTAACGCAGAGGAACCCAAGTTAACAACTCGATCAAAAGTTTCGATACCTTTTAAGTTTGGATCAGTCGCAAGATTCAGATTCCGCTTGGTAAGTGTTTCGCCAACTCGCGTTCCACCCTTTACGTTGGAAAATGCACTACGTCCCTCAGCGGCATCTCGTGCAGCCGAGCTCCAGAGCATGTAGATCAACAAATCAGATACTGCGCTCGGCGAGAGTGTGACTCGATGACGTCCAGCATCGGTATCAATTTGGTTGTTTTGGATTTGTAGCTTTTGAGTTACTTCAGACAAATGATTACCAATGGTTACATCCATCAATGACGTGCCACCTTGACCTGACCAAGCAGAGCGCTTACGGTCATGACTTTTCGCGCACAATTCAAAGCGACTAGTTCTCTCGGAATACCTCATACGTGTTCCACTAGATGTGCCTACATAGGTCGTATCAAGAGATTGTTCAGCGTAGCCAAAAAATTCTTGCTCGCGATTTGCAAAAACCTCAGCCAATCCACCTGCTACATGCGAGATTTCCGATACATCCAAAGTTAAAGCAGCATCTGAAAAGTTCTTGTCAGTTGGTCCAGCCACCAACTCCATGGCGTCAACTGCAGGTCCGGCCGAGACCGCAGACGCTTTACTTGCTGCCACTAGGGCTTCGACATCATCTCGACTGCGGATTTGTCCACTCGACATCCCAGTGGCAACGCCGCCAGACATGGAAACGAATGCGGAAATAGACAGGGTTTGATCAATCGAGTCGCCATTGGTTGTTAACGCAGAATTAGCCCACCGTAAGTTGTTGGTTGCGCTGTTTCCACCTATTACTACGCCACCATTTTTACCAAGTAATTCCAATGCAACTTCAACGGCATCCGGTAATGAAATCTCGCTCATTTCGCACTCTCATCTCGAGTATTCAGAACGTTGATTTTGGTAAAGGTGGCTGATGGACAACCGTGACTTACCGGAGCAACCTGTCCAGGCTGACCTTTGCCGCAGTTGAGGGCACCACCTAGTAGATACGTACTGGATCCGCCTAGCTGTCTCATCGAAGCCCAAAAGTCTGGTGTCTTAGATTGGTAAGCCACATCTTTAAGTTGACCAACAATCTCACCGTTCTTGATTTCGTGGAACCTCTGTCCAGTGAACTGAAAATTGAAGCGCTGCATATCTATTGACCAAGACTTGTCGCCAACAATGTAGATTCCTGACTCGACGTTTGAAATCAAATCTTTAGTAGTCAGATCCTCAGTTCCAGGTTGAAGTGAAACGTTAGGCATTCTTTGGATTGGTGAATGCAGCGCAGAATCGGCAAATGCACATCCGTTGGATCGGTCCATCTTGATCTTGCTAGCGATTGAGCGATCCGTTTGATACCCGACCAAGATTCCGTCCTTGATCAAATCCCATTTTTGGGCTGCCACGCCTTCGTCGTCATAGCCGACGGTTGAAAGTCCATGGTCTGAAGTTCGGTCCCCAGTGACATTCATGATGGGAGAGCCATACTTGAAGCTACCCAACTTATCGATGGTTGCAAACGAAGTGCCAGCGTAGTTTGCTTCGTAACCTAAAGCTCGATCCAGTTCTGTGGCATGACCGATGGACTCGTGAATAGTTAGCCAAAGATTAGTTGGATCGATCACGAGATCCCAAGCACCTGGTGTTACCGAAGGTGATTTAACTTTCTCATCCAAGTACTCCGGAATCCGCGCTATTTCAGATTCCCAATCCCAGCCTGTCCCAGTTAGGTACTCCCATCCGCGTCCAGCCGGCGGCGCACAGGTGCGCATGTCTTCGAATCCGGAATCACTCACATGTATTGCAGTTAAGGCTGCAGAGATTCGATCACGTTGTTGCGAGATCTCATTGCCAAGCAAATCTGAATAGAAAGTTTGGTCGCGGCCCATTCCAATGTTGCTTTCAATGTGACTCACTATGGATGAGCCAGATATCTTGTGATTCCAGTTCTGCAAGAAATCGATGATCTCAGAGTCAGTCTTTTCGAAGGCATCTATTTCGATTGGCAGAGTCCAAGACTGCTTTCCGTGAATTGGTTCATTTGCCAGTATTACTTCGTCAGCTGCAACTTGAGCACTAATCTTGGCCACCTGGATAGCTCTTAGCGCTGTGTTGACCGCACTTTCAATAGTGAGTTCGGTGGTAGCCGCAAATCCCCAGGCACCGGAATGAACTACCCGAACACTAAGCGCAACGTTGGATTCCGAACCAATATTCTCTACCTCACCGTCGCGCAGCGAAACTCCGCGCATGTCGTGTTTTGCAAGTCGAAACTGGGCGACAGTTGCGCCATTACTTGCGGCCGCCTCAAGAGCTGCCGAGGAAAGCAACTCAGGTGTTGGAGTATTCGGAATTTGTATCATTTACGCTTACTTTCTAGGTTCCTTAACCCTAGCCATAGATTATGGGCCTAGGCGGTAGCCTTTATGCATGTCAAGAGTTGTGTTGGTAACAGGTGGAAACCGCGGAATCGGACTTTCCATTGCTCGAAAATTCGAAGCTTTGGGCGATGTAGTTGTAGTGACTAGTCGCAGTGGCGATCCAATTAGCGGACTTAATGTTGTGCAATGCGACGTTACTAGCACTGAAAGCGTTGATGCAGCGTTTACCAAAATCGAAGAAGAATTCGGGCCAGTTGAAGTAGCCGTTGCCAACGCGGGAATTACTAAGGACAAGTTACTGGTCCGCATGGCCGATGACGACATCGATGATGTTCTAAATACCAATCTGTTTGGCGCGATAAGAGTGGCTCGTCGCGCAACTCGGTCGATGACCCAAGCGAGATCTGGCCGAATAATTTTTGTATCTAGCGTGGTTGCCCTCATGGGATCGGCTGGACAAGTTAACTATGCAGCGTCAAAATCTGGTTTAGTAGGTGCTGCTCGCTCGCTGGCACGTGAAATCGGTTCTCGTGGCGTCACCATCAACGTGGTGGCTCCTGGATTTATCGACACTGACATGACAGCAGTGCTTTCAGAGGAACGCAAAACACAGATTGTTGGCAACATCCCACTCGGTCGATATGGCACCTCTGCCGAGGTAGCCGATGCGGTCGCCTTCCTGGCATCTCCGGAAGCAACGTACATTACGGGCTCAGTCATTCCCGTTGATGGCGGCTTAGGTATGGGACACTAGAGCACTATGGGAATCCTTGAAGGCAAGAACTTATTGATCACTGGCGTCCTAACGGATTCATCAATCGCATTTCACGTTGCCCGATTGGCGCAAGAGCAGGGCGCGACTGTCGTCTTAACCTCATTCGGCCGAGCAGCAGGTTTGACCAAGAGAATTGCTGGCCGACTGCCTAACGAAGCACCTATCGTTCAGCTTGATGTCACCAGCAAAGAGGATCTAGCGAACCTAGCTGGGGCAGTTTCGGAACACGTTCCGTATTTGGACGGAGTATTGCACTCAATCGCATTTGCCCCAGAG
>JBILBY010000048.1:0-6244 GCA_044353415.1 Candidatus Nanopelagicales bacterium
CTTGCACGCAACCGTGTGCTTGATCATTGCGGCAGGATCATCTGCGCCAATCAAAACTAGATCTATGCCGCCAACTTTTTCTGAAATCTTCGCCACTTCTAGTTCAATCGACTCGCTCATGGCTCCTGGATAAAACGAAGCAATCTGGTTTTGTTCTTGATCGGTTGTGCACATAAATCTTGCGGTGTGAGCAGTTTTAGAAATGTGAACATGGCTGCATTCAACGCCATGGGCTTCAAGCCAAGATTGGTATTCCGCAAAGTCTGATCCGACCGCAGCAACCAGGATTGGGTTGCCGCCAAGGACTCCCATGCCAAAGCCAATGTTTGCCGCAACACCACCGCGACGGATTTGTAAATCATCTACCAAAAATGACAGTGACACATTGTGTAACTGGTCTGCCATTAATGAATCATTAAATAGGCCCGGAAAGGTCATCAAGTGGTCAGTTGCAACTGATCCAGTTATCGCTATGCGCACAATCGGAGAGCCTAACAAAAAAATCCACCCCTACCGAGGTAGGGGTGGATTTTGGTTAAATCTATTTTGTTGAAGGCTTAGCTAAATGAATCTCCGCATGCACAGGATGAGCCAGCATTCGGGTTATCGATTGTGAAGCCCTGCTTCTCGATGGTGTCAACGAAGTCAATTACAGCGCCACCAAGATAAGGAACACTCATGCGATCCACAACAACACCAACACCATTGATTTCCTGGCGAACGTCGCCATCAAGGCTGCGGTCATCAAAGAACAGCTGGTAACGCAGACCAGAACAACCACCAGGCTGAACCGCAATACGCAGGTTTAAATCATCGCGACCTTCTTGGTCAAGCAATGTTCGTACCTTTACGGCAGCAGTTTCCGTGATTACAACACTGCTTTCTTGTGCGGTTTCAGTTGTCATGATTCTCCTTAGTTGCCTCAGTTATTAACTAAGGCCTGCTCAACGCTCGGTGTCACCGTTGCTATCTCTAGGCTACGTCACTCTTGCCAAAATAGCGATATTTGAATCTAAAACTACCTGCGTCCCCAGGTCTGGGACATCCGGGCTGAAACTTCAGACAGGACTTCAGCGGGCATTGCCATCGAGCGTTCGCGGCCAGCGAATTCACTCATTGAGTAAGCCGAGTCGATTCCAGCCGTTGCGCATTCGCGTTTACCAAGTCGGACTTCCCCAGCCAGGGCTACGCACGGTTTGCCAAGCGCAGCTGCGTGACTTGCCACACCTGCAATGACTTTGCCGTGAAGACTTTGATCATCCAGACAGCCTTCGCCAGTGATCACTAAATCGGCTTTGTTGATCTCATCGTCCAATTTTACAATTTCAAGCACAGTTTCAATGCCAGCGACTCTTGTTCCACCCAGTAGGAGCAGTCCGTAACCAAGCCCTCCCGCTGCGCCGGCGCCAAGTGCAACAGCTGGGTCTTTCCCATCACTTCTGCGACCACATAGTGCTGCAAAGTTTTCCAGCGCACCTTCAAGTTCCATTACGGCAAAATCATCAGCGCCTTTTTGTGGTCCAAAAACTGCGGTCGCACCGCGTAGTCCTAATAAAGGATTATCAACATCGCTCGCCGCAATTAACTCAATGTCAGAAATCTTTTCAAGTGCAGAATTCAAATTAACTTTCGACAGTGACTTAAGTTGCGCTCCGCCGGCATCAAGTGCGCCATCAGCTGTTGCGCCAAGAGCCGCGAGCATTCCAGCCCCAGCGTCGTTAGTTCCACTTCCGCCAAGCCCAACAGTGATTGTTTTGGCTCCTCTTTCAATTGCGTGAGCAATCAGTTCCCCCACACCATAAGTTGAGGTAATTCTTGGATCCCGTTTGTCTGCCGCAACTAAATGAAGGCCACAAGCTTGGGCAGATTCGATCCAAGCTTCTTTGCCACGTAATAAAAACTGTGCTGGCGTCTTTTCGCCAAGCGGGCCAGTAACGATTGCAGTTATAAGTTCGCCACCTAAAACTGCGTGAAGTCCACCAACGAAACCTGGTCCGCCATCTGACAACGGTGCGATAACAACTTCGTCTTCGGGATGCTCTTTGAGCCAGCCTTCCCGGATTGCAGTTGCCGCCTCGACTGAAGTTAATGTGCCCGTGAAACAGTCTGGGCTTACTAAAACGCGCATGTTCGTAAGTTAGCATTACGGGTATGAGCAACGAAGAGACCACAGGCGAAACTGGAACTAGCGAATCAGGTAAAGGCCGACCTACGCCTAAGCGCAAGGAAGCTGAATCTGCCCGCAAGCAAGGTATAAGCGTTCCAAAGGATCCAAAGGCTGCCCGCAAGGCTGCCCGGGATAGAGATCGTGAGGCTCGCGCCAAATCACGCGCTGGCTTAATGGCTGGCGACCCTGCGTATTTCCCTCGCCGCGATGCTGGTCCAGTTAAAGCTCAAGTGCGCGATTACATCGACCGTCGCCGCACTGTTGGTGAATTCTTTGTGCCATTCGCATTTGTAGTTTTGCTTCTCGGACTAGTTAACAATCCAACAGTTCAAACCACTGTGGTTTATGTCTGGACCAGCGTTTTATTGCTTGTAGTCCTTGACACGATTTTGGTTGGCATTCTTTTAGGCCGATCACTTCGAAAGGATTACCCAGAAAAATCCGATCGTAAAGGCGCGGTTTCTTACGGCGTCCTTAGAGCCCTGCAACTTCGTAGGTTCCGCATCCCACCACCACGCATCAAAGCCGGTGGCGCGCCAATTACACCTAAGATTAAAAAGAAGTAACCGTTAGCAAGTAACTACGAAAGTGAGTTAGAAATGTCTTGGACTTGGATTTACCAAAACGAAGATGGCTCACCATCTCCTTCTCTACCTGCTGAAGCTGTTGTCACTCCATTCCCGACTCAAGCAGATGCTGAGGCATACATTGGACAGACTTGGGAAGAGTTACTTGCTGGCGGAGTTGAATCGGTCACGCTTTATGAAGATGACCGTGAAGTTTATGGTCCGATGTCGCTCAAGCCAGCTGAGTAAAGACTTTAGTTTCTTTCTCGTAAGGGCTTGCAATATCAAGTTAGCTCTGTGCTAACCTCTTGATACCGCGTTACCAGCGAAGTCCGGTGAAATTCCGGCGCTGTCCCGCAACTGTGAAGTGATCGAAAGATCATAAGTCAGGTCGCCTGGGAACTCGGTTTTCGTAAAAACTCTCGAGGAAGAGTTCGCCGAATCACACCTTGTGTGTGCTGAGTCGGATATTTCTTCGACCACACAAGGAGATATATGTTTAAGAAAATCCATGTGGTCGTTGCAGTTAGTGCACTGTTTCTAACTGCTTGTGGCCAATCAAGTTCATCGTCGGCGGAAAGTGCTGCGCCCACAGTTACCGCCAGCTTCCCAGTAACCATCGAAAACAACGGAACTTCTGTTGTAATTCCAGAGCAACCAGATGCGATCATCTCGCTATCTCCAACTGCAACTGAGATCTTGTTTGCAATCGATGCCGGCGATCAAGTTATCGCAGTTGATGATCAATCGAACTACCCTGCAGAAGCGCCAATCTCTGATCTCTCAGGATTTACGCCAAACTTGGAATCAATTGTGGCACTTTCCCCCGATCTAGTTGTTGTTAGTTTTGATGTCGACGGAATTGTTGCTGCGTTAACTGCAGCTGAAATTCCAGTGCTTGTTCAATACGCTGCTGCAACACTGGATGACACTTACCTGCAGATTGCTGAACTTGGAACAGCGACTGGGCAATCAGCCAAAGCTGAAGAGTTAACTACTCAGATGAAGTCAGATATTGACGCGGCTATCGCGCAGGTTCCTGCCGAAGCAGCAGGTCTTACTTACTTCCATGAGTTGGATAACACTCTTTACACAGTTACCTCGGCAACCTTCATTGGCTCGGTCTATGCCTTGGCTGGATTAACAAACATTGCTGATACTGCAGCCGATGCAGCCAGCGGTTACCCGCAGCTATCCCCTGAGTTCCTAGTTGATGCAGACCCTGCGATTGTGTTTCTAGCGGACACCAAGTGCTGTGGCCAAACTGCAGAAACCTTGGCGCAGCGTCCAGGTTTTGACGGCTTGTCGGCTATTGCAAATAACAGCGTCGTAGAACTTGATGACGATGTTGCATCCCGTTGGGGTCCGCGCACGGTTGACTTTGTGAAAGCAATCGTTGATGGCGTCCTAACAGTTACAGCTAAATAGGAAACGAGAGCAAGTAGATAAACATGAGAACAGCGACAGCACGAAAGATTACCCCGCTTGCTTGGGTAATTGGTGCTGTCGCTGTTCTGCTTACTTTGACTCTCGGAGTATCTATTGGCGCAGTTTCGCTGGCGCCATTAACCATCTGGTCTGAAATCTCTAGCAATCTATTTGGAACTGTTTCAAATTCAACGGGTTCTGAGTCAACCATTATTTGGCAACTTCGACTGCCACGGGTATTGCTGGCTTTTGTGGTTGGCGCAATGCTTGCCAGCGCTGGTTGTGCATATCAAGGAACGTTTCGAAATCCGTTAGCTGATCCTTATCTATTGGGTGTCTCTGCCGGAGCTGGCTTAGGTGCAACTATTGCGATTTTCAATGGTTCAGGAAGTTCCCGAATCCTCTTGCCTTTGGCAGCATTTGCTGGCGCACTCGGGGCAGTAATACTTACGTATTCACTCGGTAGATCTGCAATAGCCGGACGATCTTCTACTGCGCTGATCTTGGCCGGAGTTGCCGTTGCAAGTCTTCTAACTGCCATCCAAACTTTGTTACAGCAACAAAACACTGACAAGATTCGCGAAATCTATGCCTGGGTTCTGGGCAGACTCTCAACTTCAGGTTGGAATGATCTGGCAATCATTACGCCCTACATTCTGGTTTGCATAATCATTCTGTTGAGGTATCGACGAGTTCTAGATGTCTTTGCAGTCGGTGACGAAGAGGCGCTGACCATGGGACTACCCGTTGCCAGAGCTCGTGGTGCAATTATTGTTGCGGCTTCACTTGGTACTGCAGCTGCAGTGGCAGTAACTGGACTAATTGGATTCGTGGGAATCATCGTTCCGCACATTCTTCGCTTGATTGTTGGCAACTCATATCGAATCTTGTTGCCACTTTCAATCATCTATGGCGGAGTCTTTTTGGTACTTGCAGACATTTTGGCCCGCACTATTTTGGCACCACAAGAGATATCAATTGGTGTTGTGACCGCTCTGCTTGGCGCACCATTCTTTCTATTTGTACTTGGTTCAAGTAAGAACGGATCTGTGACATGACAACGTTAAGTGTTCGCGGTTTGCATGTTGAATTGGATCGAAAAACGATCGTGAACAACATTGAACTTGAAGTCAGTGTTGGGCAATGGGTTTGCATCATCGGTCCAAATGGGGCTGGCAAATCATCGCTACTTAAGTCACTCGCAGGAATCATTCCTTCCACAGGAGAAATCTTGATCGATGGATCAAATGTTCGCGAGCTCTCTGAACGGGATCGCGCTTGTTGGATCGCATACGTAGCACAAGAACCCGTAATGCCAGCTGGAATGCGAGTTTTTGATTATGTACTTCTCGGTCGAACCGCTCATCTAAAGATGCTGGCAACCGAGTCTCCAAAAGATTTAGAGATCGCTCATTATGTAATCTCCGAATTAGATTTGGACAACTTTATTGACCGCGATGTCGCAACGCTGTCCGGAGGCGAACGTCAGCGGGTAGCAATTGCTCGGGCACTGACGCAAGCCAGTCCGATAATCCTTCTAGATGAGCCAACAACCGCACTTGATGTTGGTTACCAACAAGAAGTACTGGAACTAATTGACCGGCTTCGGAAAGAAAAGAAGATTGCGGTTATCTCGACCATGCATGATCTAACGGTTTCTGGTCTTTATCCCGATCGCTTGCTGCTTTTGGCTGAAGGAAACGTAGTTGTGTCGGGTTCTGCTGAGTCTGTGTTAACGCCGGAAAACATTGCAAAGCATTACGGCGCAAAAGTTACCGTGATTACCCACGAATCTGGACCAGTTGTAATTCCAGAACGTAATAAGTAGTTACTTAGTAGTTGAATCCACAAACGGTGGCTTCGTTACAACTACTTCTAAATCTCGGCCGCGAACATCAATCAATAAGGTGTCGCCCGCTGCTACATCAGGTGACAAAAGTGCCAAGGCAATTCCCTTTTGTAATGTTGGTGAGAAAGTTCCACTTGTGGTTTCCCCAACAACTTCACCACTTGAATTCTTTACTTGCATGTGGCTACGTGGAATTCCTCGGCCAGTAGCGAGCAATCCCCAAGCAACTCGCTT
>JBILBY010000049.1:0-6207 GCA_044353415.1 Candidatus Nanopelagicales bacterium
ATTGGCTTGCCTGCGGTAGTAAGTGGATCTTTGGATACCTCCGTAGGTTTATCGAGCGGCATCGCACTAGCCGCCAGCATCCCGCATCTATATGGAGCCTGTGGTTTAGGTACTGGAACATTGTTTGCAGAAGATTTGGTTACACCGACCACTTTGCCAACAGATGGCGAACTTATTGTTAGACGAGCTAGTCCCGATGCCCACCTTCTTGCTACTGCCGCCGCAAAGGTCAGTGGCAGCGATCGACTTTGGTGGCAAGAGCGCATTGTGCGAGCATGGCAGAGCGGTGCCAATGATTTGGTGAGTCCGAGCGTGAAGGAGGCAGTGGAGCAATGACATCGAATGATATGACGTCAACAGAATTAGCTCGATCAATTGTTCAAAGCTGCCTCGATTCCGGCGCCGAGCAAGTAGTTATTGCTCCTGGTTCTCGCAATGCACCGCTGTCTTGGGCATTTGCACAAGCGGAAAAAGCTGGTCTAATCAAAATTCAAGTTCGTATCGACGAACGTGATGCTGGATTTTTAGCGCTAGGAATTGCCAAAGCAACTAGCAAGCCAGTTCCGGTAGTTGTAACTTCAGGTTCGGCAGTTGCCAACTTAATGCCGGCGGTTGTAGAGGCCTTTCATAGCGCTGTACCTGTAATAGTTTTGAGCGCTGATCGTCCGGCACCTGCGCGCGGAAAAAGTGCACCGCAAACTATTAATCAATTTGGAATGTTTGGAACTTTTGTTAAGTCCCAGCTAGATGTGGCTGCTGGCACCGCAGCAGCTTTAGGCATTAGCAAGGCAATTGAATCAACGATTTCAGGCCGTCCTGGTCCAGTACAAGTGAACGTGCAGTTTGAATTACCACTAATGCCAGATGTGAACGAAATGGAATGGCAACCAAAGTCACCAAGCCTTAAGTCGATTTCGAAAACTGAATGCAATAAAAAGCGTATCGAAGTCCCAGCTCGAGGAATCTTCATTGTTGGCGACAATGCTGATGCTGAAGCCATCGAAGAAATCAATCGAGTTTCGCAAGAAGTAGGTTGGCCAATCCTTTGGGAGCCAACTGCAAATGCGCACATGCTTACCAACGCAATTTCTCACGGTGTAGTTCTACTGCAGGCAGACATCGCACCAAAAGTTGAAGCCGTTTTTACCTTCGGGACGGTTGGGTTATCGCGCGCAATTCTGGGCTTACTAAAGAGCGTCCCAATTCATATTGCAATCCACAGTGCAACTGCCGGGCCAGACTTACCGGATCCAGTATCAAGTGCCAACGAGATTCTTGAATGCGTTCCAAAACTTGAAACAACAATTGACCCAGAGTGGTTACAGCAATGGCAAACGTTGGATAACAAAGCTGCGATTGCAGTAGAAACTGCTTTGGCAGCCAATACCTTAACGGGGCCAAGTGCGGCGCAAGTGGTTTGGAACCAAGCTGGACAAGACGATCAACTATTTGTCGCTGCTTCCTGGCCAGTGCGTCACCTTGAAGCTCATGCCGGCACTCGAAATGGTTTGCAAGTCTTTGGCAACCGAGGTGCAAATGGAATTGATGGGTTGATTTCAACTGCTACTGGTGTAGCAATCGGTACCAAAAAACGAACGGTCTTGCTGATGGGAGACATCGCATTCCTGCACGATCTAGGTGGCTTGAACTTGGGCGAAGGCCAAGAGCAACCAAACTTAACGATCGTAGTTTTAGACAACAATGGCAGTGGAATCTTTAGCCAGCTTGAACAAGGTGCAGCGGAATACCAAGAACATTACGAAAAAGTCTTTGGCACACCGCACGGTAAAGACCTTTGGGTTATTGCAGAATCATTGGGTATTCCAGCAAAGCAAGTTACAACGAAAACTGAATTGAAGTTTGCTTTGGAAAGTTTTGAAAAAATGCCAGGCATCAAAGTCATAGTTTGCCTGACAGGGGACCGAAGTGCAGAGAATGATTTGATTAAACAAATCGTCGCTCAGGTAAAAGGTAGTTAAGGATTCAAAATGCGAGCTCGTGATTTAGGCATCAAGTTTGAAGGCCAACCTGGCGCATTAAATGCCATCACAGATGTTCCAGGTCTTGAAGTTGGCATGGTGACTTTGATTTCAGGTGAAGGTGATTTGATTCCTGATGGCGGTCCAGTTCGAACTGGAGTAACAGCAATTTTGCCGGTCGGTAAGACAGACACTCAGCAGGCAATACCTGCAGGGATTTATTCACTAAACGGCAACGGTGAAATGACTGGTTCACATTGGATTAACGAAACCGGTGGCTTGTCTGGCCCGATCATGATTACAAATACTCATGCGGTCGGAACTGTTCATCGGGGAGTTATCGAATGGGTTAAACAAAACTTCCCTGAGGCTGCCATGGAATGGTTGCTTCCAGTTGTGGCGGAAACTTGGGACGGCTATCTAAATGACATCAACGGTGCGCATGTGACAACGGAACATGCCATCGCTGCGATTGATTCAGCAACCGGCGGCCAAGTCAGTGAAGGATCGCATGGCGGCGGAACCGGAATGAATTGCTACGGATTTAAAGGTGGCAATGGAACGGCATCCCGAACGGTCTCGTTTGGCGGGAAAGATTATGTTGTTGGTGTTTTTGTTCAAGCTAACTTTGGTGATCGAAAGGAACTTCGTATCCACGGTCAAGACATGTCGACTTTAGATGTGCCAAATCCAATGGACGAATCAACTTGGATTGATCGAGACAAATCCCGAACCGTACCTGGGGGAGCCGGCTCAGTGATTGTTGTAGTCGCAACGAATGCACCGTTACTACCGGATCAATGTCGGGCGCTTGCAAGACGAGTTCCACTCGGGTTGGCCAGAACTGGAACGGCAGGTGGACATTTCAGTGGAGATATCTTCTTGGCAGTATCAACGGCACAACCCGGTGAACTTTCAAGTGGCTTCCCAACTCAAAAACGAAACGAAGCTGAATTGAAGTCTTTGGATTTTGTGCCTTGGAATTATCTAGATGCCTTCTTTACTGCCACGGTTCAAAGCGTTGAAGAGTCGGTATTGAATGCACTAGTTAACAACGAGACGATGATTGGTCGAGACGGAAATACTTCGTATGCGCTGCCACACGATCAAGTTAAATCCCGCATTTCTAAGCCGTAACGGCCGAAACGTCAGTTAAGGCAAGTACGGTTAATGCAACAAGGGAGTACAAAAAGTGGCTGATAAATCATTGCGGGTTGACGTTGAACAACCTGCGAAAGCAAACCTCCCTCAGCGGGTTTCATATTCCCAAATGTCGCTGTATCAGCAATGTGGATTGAAGTATTTCTTCTCTTATATAGATGGATGGCGTGAACCTCCAACATCTGCATTGGCAGGCGGCTCAATCACTCACGAAGTCGTTGAACACCTTTATCGCCTGGCACCTGAAGATCGGACACTAGAAGCAGCCATGGAATTGCTTCGAGAGCACGGTCCGCGCATGCTCAAAGCTGCTGAATACAAACCATTCGAATCTGATAACAAAATGAAGCACAGCGTTAAAGAAGCTATTGAGAATTTGTTTAAGGTTGAGAATCCACCTGAAGTTGTGGTTCAACCAGAACATCTTGAAATGGAACTTAGTGTCGAAATTAATGGTGTTAATTTCTTCGGAAAAGTTGATCGCTTTACCGTAGACGGCGTTAATCGAGTTACCGATTACAAGACTGGAAAAAGTCCAGGAAAGTTTGTTGATGACAAATTAGCGCAACCATATTTATATGCATTGGGATTTAAGACACAACATGACATCGATGTTGATGAAGTCGAATTGATTTTTCTAAATGCGCAAGAAGTGGTTAGAAGACCTGCAGATTTAGGACTGGTAATTTCACAGGGTGAAAAACTTGCTCAGATGCGGGCGGGTAGTGAAAGTGATGTCCAGAGTTCATCTTGGGAAGCTCGAGTATCCCGGTTGTGTGATTACTGTGCATTTGAACGAGTTTGCCCAGCCAGAACCCCTGAGGCACCAGTTCCAGGTTCCACTGAATGCGACACCAAATTGAGTGAAGCGGGACTCCTACACAAGTAGTCGAGTGCCTGAACTTGTTTTTCGTGAGCAGTTCTAGACTTATCTCATGCGCAATTCCAGATATCGTTACTCTCGCTTAGTCATGATCATCGGATCGATCGTTTTTGCGATTAGTGCTGGTGTATTGCTGGTGGATCCGTTCGCATTTGTTTCTTACATAGGTCTAACTTCAAACGAATCTGTGGTTTGGTCATTTAGGTTGACTGGCGTATTACTTGTCGCCCTGGCAACTCATATGGCAACCACATCGCGCAATGCTGCTGACCCAGCTTTTCGGCGAGCAGCTTTGGTAATGATTTTGGCTTCAATTGGTTTAGCAGTTTTGACTTATCTTGCACCAGGCACAGCAACAACAGGCCGTTGGGTTTTTGTTGGAATCGGTGCTGGCTTTGCTGCGTTGTACCTGATAACGCTTCCAATCAAGTCAATTGGCTACAAGGAAGAGCAGCCAACTAGCGCATGAGCTTGGCTGACATTTTAGATACTCGCGACCCAGCAACGGTTGCAAATCCTTACGACATTTACCGCGAGCTTCGGTCACATCGAGATCTCGTATGGAGCGATCGCCTCGGCTTATGGCTGGCACCAACTCATGAAACAGCTAATGCAACACTTCGAAATAAAAGTTTAGGTCGGCTGTATCAAGCACAAGAACCATTTGATGAATGGGAAATCTTTAACTGGCTACATTCCGATTCGATTTTGGATAGCGAGCCTCCTAAGCACACTAGATTGCGTTCATTGGTTCAAAAAGCATTTACACCGGGCCGGATCGCGGCACTTGAACCAAACATTCAAGAGATTTGCGAACGGTTACTTGATGAAGCTGAAGCAAAGTTATTAAGTACCGGAAGTTTCGATATCTTGGCGGACTATGCCGAGCCATTGCCGGTTCTGGTTATCGCAGACCTATTAGGTGTCCCACGCGAAATGGCCAATGACTTACGTCGCTGGTCGCAGGACATAGTGAAGATGTATGAGTATGGCAGGACGCGAGATCAAGAACTTGCCGCGCAAAAGGCAGGCTATGAATTCAGTTCGTACATAGCGGACTTGGCTGCTAAGCGAAAAATCGATCCACAACAAGACTTAATCACTGCCTTAGTTGAAGTTGAAGAACAAGGCGAGAAGCTAAATGAGCATGAACTGATTGCGATGTGTGTTTTGCTACTCAATGCCGGCCATGAAGCATCAGTAAATGGTTTTGGAAATGGCATGGTTGCTATGTTCCGAAATGCAGAACAACTTGAGTTAATGAAAAGTTCCCCACGCGAACTGACTGAAACCGCACTCGAAGAAATGATGCGATTTGATTCACCACTTCACATGTTTGAAAGAACTGCAACAAGTGAAACCGTAATTGGCGAAACCACAGTTCTTGTGGGACAAAAAGTTGTAGCCATGCTGGGTTCGGCGAATCGGGATGAAGAAGTTTTCGAAAACACTGATCAATTCGACATAACTAGGAAACATAATCCGCACATTGCATTTGGTGCCGGAATTCATTTTTGTATTGGTGCGCCATTAGCTCGGCTCGAGATGCAAAACTCACTCCCGATGATGTTTGAAAGATTCCCAAACTTGCAATTAGCTGGAACTCCAGTTCAACGTCCAACTTTTGTATTGCGTGGCTGGGAAACAATTCCAGCCAATAACGGCTAGTTATTCCAAGGCCGATTTCATCGCGGCGAATTTAGCCTGCGACTCGGCAACTTCAGATTCGCCAGTTGAGCCAGCAACAATTCCGCAACCCGCAAATAATCGCAACGTCTTTCGATCGTCAGTTTCAACGAGAGCGCATCGCAATGCAATCCCAAACTCACCGTTGCCATTAGCAGCTAGCCATCCAACGGGAGCCGAGTAGCGGCCGCGATCCATGCCTTCTAGTTCTTTGATTACATGTGTGGCACGCTCAGTCGGAGTTCCACAAACTGCAGCGGTTGGATGTAATGAAGCGGCAAGTGCAAGCGCTGGGGCAGCATCCACAAGTTCGCCAGTAACGTCAGTTGCCAAGTGCTGGACATTTGCTAGACGCAAAATGAATGGACGTTCTGGCACATTTAAATCGGTGCAATGTGTTGCAAGCGCAGCAGCAACTGACTCGACGGCGTAAACATGTTCTTCTTGATCTTTATCAGAGTCACGCAACTCGGCAGCTCGGTGGCCATCGCGTTCTGT
>JBILBY010000050.1:0-6123 GCA_044353415.1 Candidatus Nanopelagicales bacterium
ATACGTTTTACTTGGGCACTCTTGGGGTGGAATGCTAGCAATTGAATTTGCGCTTACCCAGCCTGCTGGACTTAGAGGATTAATCCTTTATTCAACCTTGGCAAGCATTGTCGAATTTAGAGTTGCAACGGAAAAATTAGTTGCCACCTTACCTGAAGAGATTCAAGCAACGATAAGAAGATCTCGAATAACAAACGATACGGAATCTCCGGAGTTCAAAGCGGCTGAACATGAGTACAATTGTAGATTTGTTTGCCGCCTTGACCCACTTCCAGATTGCGTTCAACTGTCGGAAGCCGCACTGGCTAGTGATAACGAGGTTTATAAAGTTATGGCAGGCGGATCAGAGTTTGATAGCGGTGGTGCCATGACACCTCTTGAGAATTGGGATGTTAGGCCCAGACTTAAGGAGATTTCGGTGCCAACACTTTGTATCTCTGGTGAATTTGACGAAGCAACTCCAGAAGTTATGGGTACTGTCGCTAATGGAATTTCTGGTGCCGATTGGTTCTTGGTGCCTGGTGCTTCACACAGTTCTCATCTTGAAACACCAGATTTGTTTTATCCAGTTGTTGAGAACTTCCTTAACGATTTAGATAAATCGGTGAGCAGATAATGAATACCAAAAAAGTAACCTTAGTAACCGGAGCTGCGTCTGGAATTGGTCGAGCGACAGCTCTAAAGCTTGCAGAACGTGGAGACCAATTAGTTTGCACTGATTTTGCATCGGCACCACTACAAGAAATGAAGGATCTCACAAACGGTATTTGCCTAGGTGCTGATGTCACAATTGAGTCTGAAGTAGAGGCACTTGTTGCAGCCACAATTGCAGAGTACGGGCGACTTGATGGTGTCGTTCATTGCGCTGGGATTGAAGAATCCTTTGTAGACGCTCGTGACATGACCCTTGAAGTTTTTGAAAAGACAATGCGTGTAAACGTAACGGGGTCGTTCTTGGTGGCCCGCGCTGCTGGCCGAGTTATGGTCCCGCAAGGCTCGGGATCGATAGTTCTATTGGGATCAATTCTCTCAACCGTTGGATATGGTGGCAATGCTGCCTACACAGCCTCCAAGGGAGCGGTTCTGCAATTAGGACGTGCCCTAGCTGTTGATTGGTCAAAGTTTGGAGTACGAATCAACATAGTTGGTCCCGGGCCTGTTGCTACGCCAATGAGTCAGGCGTCGATTGATGATCCGGTTCGTGGCGCTTGGTTGCGCGAGCGAATTCCTCTCGGTAGGCCCGCATCCACTGATGACATAGCAGGGGTGTGCGCTTTTTTGCTTTCTGACGAAGCTTCTTACATAACCGGTACCTATCTACCAGTAGATGGTGGGTGGCTTGCGCTTTAAATTTCAGCCGGTGACAATCTTGTGGCGTGGTAGCGATCCATCAGCCAGTTACCATCTTTTTTGATCAAAACGACAGTCTCAAGGAACTCTAATTCAAGTGGTTCCTTGTTAGGGGAAGTAAAGACTTCACTGTTGCGATGGGTACTCCAAGCAGTGTCCCCAGAAACAGTTATATGGAAATCGTGAAGGTTGGCTACGAGCGTTGAATCCTCTTCACGAGACAGCATCTCGACTAGATACTTTCCTTCAAATAACATATCGTGCTCTATTAGGATAAATGTATCGCTTAATGCTGCTGCCAGCTTTTCCATATCGTGGTTTTTCATGGCGACGTACCATTCGCACAATACGTTTCGCACATTCTCAATTTCATTTGTCATTTTGCTTCTCCGATGTTTACTGCGTACGCAGTGGTGTAGGCCTCTAGTGCTCGGGGTCCAAAAAACAGCCGTCCAGAACCGCTAAATCTTGTTGGTTCAAACGGGGGATCATCTGGGCCCTCGCCACCACCATTAATCGTGACCATTCCTGCACTCAAGTGACTGGCGGCTGCGACATGCTGCGGGTTAGCGGTTAATGCACCCGCACTCAATCCGAAACTAGTTGAGTTTGCTCGAGTGATCCCTTCTTCAAAGGACTCAACAACGCAAACTGTAATTACTGGCCCGAAAGTTTCCTCAGTCATCAAGCGAGAATTATCTGGTGGATTGAGGACCACTGTTGGTGGGTAGAAGAAGCCAGGTCCTGGAAGTGGCTCACCGCCGATCAGGACTTGCGCACCTTTAAGTTGTGCTTCAAAAACGTGTTCATGTACTAAATCCCGTTGGGACCCATCAATTAGTGGCCCAAGTTGATTACTTGGGTCGCTACCTGGACCAATAGTCCAACTCGAAGCTTGAGCTACTAATTCAGATATGAATGGCTCAGCGATGTTTTTGTGAACATATATGCGCTCAACTGAGGTGCAGACTTGTCCAGTATTAAAAAGACTTCCGGTTACTGCAATCTCGGCGGCCCACTTTATGTCCACATCTTCATCAATAACAAGTGGGTCCTTACCACCAAGTTCAAGGAAGCATGGAATCAGTCGGGCGCCTGCAACAGCGCCAACTTTTCTTCCAGTTGCAACTGAACCAGTAAAGTGAACTAAGTCAACATCGGGGTTTTCAATCAATGCTGACCCGGTCGCACCATTTCCTAGAACTATGTTGAATACACCTGGCGGCAGGCAATCGAATACTTCCGATAGCGCGGCAACTGAAAGGGGAGCTTTTTCACTGGGTTTTACAACCACAGTGTTTCCTGCGACAAGGAGGGCTCCAACCACATCTGTTACTTGGCAAACGGGATAGTTCCAAGGAGTAATTAGGGCTGCAACTCCATATGGTCTACGAACTAAGCGCCCTGTGCTTGAGCTGGACTCAGCAAAGAATTCAATCGCACCAGATATCTGGTTCTCAATAACTTCTGCTGAGCCATGAATATCAGTTTGGGCCATAGCGATTGGTTTACCCATCTCGCGAGATTCAATTTCGGCCAGAAGGTGCGAAGAATTGCGCAGATTATCTGCGACCTGGTTCAACAATTCTGTTCGTCGTTGTGCGCCAAGTTCCCACCAACCAGATTGCGCACACTTTGCGGCTTTGACAGCTCGGGCGACTTCAGCTGAATCTGAGGCCTGGAAGTGACCAACCAAATCGCCGGTAGCTGGGTCAAAGATTTTTGTCGTGTCAGTGCCAAGGGTTGACTGGGTCCCATTGATCCAATTTGAGCCATAAATTTGCGTCACACCAACCACCTTTACTCGGAAAACCCACCCGTTCTAAGGGAAATACACCCGATGAAAAATTTCTTACGAAACGCTGACAAGTGAACGATTCTGATCGTAACATTATTATGTAAAGGCTTGCCAGTAAATCTGGCTTTATTCGCAGGGGTTCGATCAGATGAAAAAATTGGTTCTAGCAACAGGTTCAGTGGGAATGCTTTTGTTAACTGCTTGTGGCGGGGCAGCGGCTCCTGATACTCCGGTAAGTGGGCAAACAAGTGCATCGGGAATCGAGTTGGTTTCCTCGATGCCGGCAGGAGTTGGTCCAGTAGATAATGTCAATTGGAATTTGGCAGACGGTGAACCGCTATCGCTAGATCCAAACTTATCTTGGAGTGGCTCACAGAATTTTGTTGGTAATTTAATGTGCGAGTCCTTGCTATCCACCACTCCTACAGGTGGTTTAGAACCAGGTTTAGCAACTGATGTCTCCTACACAGACGACAAAACACTTGTTGTTAAATTGCGCGAAGGCGTGACCTTCTGGGACGGCAGTGCAGTAACTGCCGATGACGTGGCATTTTCTATCGAGCGCGCACGTACTAATGAACTTTCGCAGTTCGCTGGCGACTTGGCATCCGTTGCATCAGTTGAGGCAACGGATGCAACGACTGTGACTATTGCATTAAGTGAACCAAATTCACTTGTGCGTAGTGCATTGTCGACAGGTGCCGCAGCCGTGGTATCAAAGGCATCCGTGGAAGGCAATGCTGATTTTGGACTGCCAGGCAACACTTCGATGGTTTGCTCTGGACCATACATGCTTAAGGAATGGACCGTTGGCACGAAAATCGTTGTTGAGGCGAATCCAAACTGGTGGAACAAGGGTGAAGGCAAGCAGCTTACACAGCAGATCACTTTCTCATTCATAACGGATCCGGCAGCAGCTGTTGCAGGATATGAAAGTGGAGAACTTGATGGTGGCTTTTTGATTCCAGCTTCAAGCATTAAGGCCTTGCAGGCATCCACGGTTGGCAAGATGGGATTTGCCCAAGGATCAGGATTTTTTGCTTGGGTGCCAGTGATGAATTCTGACCGCTCAATGTCCAATCCAAAACTTCGCCAAGCGTTGGCGATGAGCCTTGATTATGCAAACCTTGTTGATACGGAAACTGCTGGAGCTGGAATTCCAGCTAAAGCCGTAGGTGTTCCAGGATCATGGGGCAATGAAAAAGCTGCATTCCAAGAAGCTTGGGATGCGCTACCTGATCAAGTTACAGACCTAGAAGCTGCAAAGAAATTGGTAGCCGAGTCTGGCGTAAGTAATCCAGAGTTGGTAATTCAAGCGTGGTCTGAGCTACCGGATTCTGTAAACCAGGCACTCGTTTTACAGCAAGCTGCTAATTCGGTTGGTTTCAATGCCACGATCCTAAAGGTTGGCTTTGATCGTCTTGCCGACATTTATAGCAGTGAAGTAAAGACTGACATCGATATCTTCGGCACTTCGTATCTATCAATTGTTTCTGATCCGCTGTCCATTTATTCCCAAATTGGGCTTGAGGCTGGTTTTGCAAACTGGGGTGGTTATAGCAACGCCGAAGTTAACGAACTTGTCAAGAGTGCGCTAGCTACGACCGACGATGCAGAGCGAGCAAAGATCACGATTGAGATTCAAAAGTTGATCGTAGCCGATTACGCGTGGTTGCCAACAACAACAAATCCGTCACCGTTCTTCATTAGTAATGAATTGTCCGGAATTGTGCCTGCCGCACCAGCACACATTTGGTCTGCATGGGCTGTAAACCTCGGCACTGCAAAGTAAAGCAATTACCTCTCGTAACCCATCACAAATAGAAATTCAAACAGGTAAGAATAACTGAATGAAAAGATATTTGTGGCGAAGAATAGGGCTGGGTGCGCTGACGATTGTCGCAACGACATTGTTGGTGCACCTAGCTCTCTATCTAGCACCTGGTGATCCAATTGGTTATTTGCTAAACGGACAGCCAGCAACTCCTGAACGAGTTGCGGCGCTGAGGGCACAATTTCATTTAGATGATCCATTTTTCACTCGGTATGTATCTTGGGTATCCGATATACTTCAGGGCGATTTAGGATTTTCAGCTTCCTTTAATACTGACGTATCAACGTTGATATCGTCGCGGCTCCCTACGACAATTTACTTAGTCCTGATTTCATTTGTTTTTATATCAGTATTTGGACTTACTATGGGTATTCTTGCCGGCCTGAACAAAGGCGGTATAGATAGCTTCTCAATGGCCACTGCAACAATCTTGTCTTCAATCCCAGCATTCGTTGGCTCATTCATTTTGATAAATGTTTTTGCGCTGAACTTAGGTTGGTTTCCAGCCATTGGCGCTGGAGACGGGAGCCTTCCATCAGCAATTTCGCATATGACGTTACCCGCGATTGCACTCGCATTTAGTGCTGGTGCATTTGTGGCTCGCACCACTCGGGCTTCGATCCGAGTGGAGAGTTCCTCAGAACACGTCACAACTGCAACCGTTAGGGGCATACCACGCCGCAAAGTTGTATCCCGACACATTGTTCGTAATGCACTGCTACCAATTATCAGTCTCGGTGGATTACTTTTTGTTGGACTGATTGTTTCAACGGCATTCGTTGAACAGGCTTTCGCAATCAATGGAATAGGCGGCCTTCTCGTAGTCGCCGCGAGGCAACAAGACTTTGCTCTAGTGCAAGCAATTACTTTGATTATGGTCATTTCATTTGTGGTTGTAAATCTCGCCGTAGATATCCTTTACTGGATTTTGGACCCTCGCATAAGAAGTGAGGTTGCGTAATGTCAATTGGTCAAATTGCGATTGGAAGAAATAGGGGATACCGAAAGCGCCTTGGTAAATTAGGCTGGCTCGGCTGGCTGGCAGTATTTGTGCTGTTCGCTTTTGGAATGATTGCGATATTCGGATCAGCTTTAGCGCCCCATGATCCAAACAAAATTGATTTGGCGTATGCATACGTAG
>JBILBY010000051.1:0-6113 GCA_044353415.1 Candidatus Nanopelagicales bacterium
AAAATACATAGTTCCTTATGCTGAGCCATTCACATTCCTGACTATTAGGTACGTTTTGGCGGCAGCTATTTTGTTTGCGATCGCATACGCATTTAAGCAGCCACTAAAGCTAAATAGAGAACAATTCAAGGCTTCATTTGCCGTTGGCATGTTGCTTCACGTCATTTACATAGGTGGAGTGTTTTACGCAGTCAGCCTTGGCGTATCGGCTGGAATCAGTGCAGTCATCGTGAGTATTCAGCCAGTACTCGTCTCACTGCTTGCAGTTCCATTGCTAGGTGAGCGGTTGCGCTGGGTTCAAGTATTTGGGCTATTCTTGGGCGTTGCCGGCATAGCTCTGCTCTTGCTTCCAAAAGTATTCCAGGGCGACTACACAGCAAGCACTTCGCTAGTTGGCATCTTTATTTGCGTTATTGCACTACTGGGTACAAGTGGTGGTTATCTAGTGCAAAAGAAGATGGGTAGCGATATCCCATTCCTTAGTGGAACTGGGGCGCAATACGCAGTCAGTGCAATTGCATTCGCAGTACTTTCATTTGCTACCGAGGAACAAATCATTGAATGGGTGCCAGCATTCTTATTTGGCCTTGCTTGGATTGTCTTGATGCTCTCAATTGCGTCAATTATTTTGCTTTACGGAATGCTGCGTACTGGTAGCGCCAGTAAAGTTTCTAGCCTTTACTACTTAGTTCCACCAGTTGCAGCAATCCAGGCGTATTTCTTGTTTGGCGAAGTAATTGGATTTGTTGGAATCATTGGCATGGCGCTTGCGGCCATAGGCGTAGTTCTTGTTATGAGACAGAGTACAAAAGTTCAATAATGTTGGACACCTTTGTATCAAAGTTTGCTCCAGCAATCTTTGTCCTACTTTGGAGCTCCGGATTCATTGGCGCGAAGTTTTTGTTGCCACATGCTGAACCATTCACTTTGCTATCGGTCAGATTTGCATTGACGGCCTTAATCTTGATTTCTATCGCAGCAGCGATGCATGCGCCAATGAAAATGACAAAGTCACAATACCTGCGAGCTGGATACATCTCGCTGTTTCTACATTTTGCCTATACCGGCGGAATTTTTGTTGCACTTCACGAAGGCGTGTCGGCAGGCATTACCGCAGTAGTTGTGAGCCTCCAGCCCGTGCTGGTTTCGCTGCTTGCTATTGCGTTACTGGGCGAGAAATTACGTTCCTCACAAGTAGCAGGTTTAGTTCTAGGGCTTATCGGTGTCACGTTGCTATTAGCACCAAAGATTCTGCAAGGCGATGCCTCGTTAGTGTTCTCAACTGCTGGGGTACTGGCAGCCGTGGTTGCGCTTATCGGAAGCGTCTGGGGCACGTTAGAACAAAAGCGCTTTGGGTCTGACTTGCCGATTCTTTATGGGCTAGCTTTTCAATACACCGTGAGCGGAATCCTCCTAGGCATCTTGGCCTTCACCACAGAGTCCATGATCATCGAATGGTCAATCCAGTTCGTCGCAGTCTTGCTCTGGATCGTGCTGGGAGTGTCCATAGGTTCTGTAGTTCTGCTGTTCTATTTGCTGAGAAAAGGAACAGCTGGATCAGTATCAAGCCTGCTTTATCTCGGCACGCCATTGGCAGCAACGTTTGGATACATATTCTTCGACGAACACATTAGTTCGGTCGGGGCAATTGGTATGGCAATTGCAGTGTTTGGCGTTTGGTTAGTCCTGCGGCAAGAAAAAGTTAAAGCTTAATCAAGTTCTTCGCTGAGCAAGACCCAGCGATTCTCTAGATCTTCTTTTTCCATGATTAATGGTTGTAGATCATCATTTAGAGTGGCAACTTTTTCGAAATTCGAAGAATGAGTTTCCATCTCGCCAAGGATCTCTTTGATTGAAACGTCCAACTTTGCAATCGATCGCTCAATACGCTGCTGATCTTTTTGAAGATCACGTTTTTGAGTTGCAGTTAACACAGTTTTTGGCGCGGATGATTCTTGTGTGAAAGCAGTTGGTTCATCTGGTTGGGCTTTACGAAGCTTTAAGTACTCTTCTAGGCCGCCTGGAAGGTTACGAAGTGAGCCATCACCCATAACGCCAACGAAAGTGTCGCATACGCGCTCTAGGAAGTATCTATCGTGAGAAACCACGAGCAAGGTGCCAGCAAAGCTATCTAGAAGATCTTCCAGGGCCGCCAGGGTTTCAACATCAAAGTCATTTGTTGGCTCATCGAGAATCAATACATTTGGCCCACCCATAAGTAGGCGAGTGAGCTGCAGGCGACGACGCTCACCACCAGAAAGATCACCAACTGGAGTCCACTGGGCATCTGAACCAAAACCAAGGCGTTCACCAAGTTGCGATGCACTTAAGGATTTACCTTTGCCAATCTCAACGTGTGTCGAAATGTGCTCAATAGCTTCCAGAACTCGCCACTTTGGATTGAGTTCTTCTAAGTGCTGTGACAGGAATGCAGCTTTAACTGTGGTTCCAGTAACTAGCTTTCCAGCAGCAATATTGAGTTGGCCTGTTAAGACCTTAAGCAGAGTAGTTTTTCCAGCACCGTTTACGCCCGCGATTCCAATACGATCTCCCGGGCCAACGTTCCAGTCCAAGCCTTTGAAAAGGTCACGATCGCCAACTCGAATGGTTGCATTGTGAAGTTCATAAACGGTTTTTCCTAGTCGAGCATTGGCAAAAGCTAAGAGTTCAACATTGTTACGTGGGGGAGGTTCGTTCTCGATTAATTCATTTGCAGCATCGATGCGGAATTTAGGCTTACTAGTACGCGCTGGTGCTCCGCGACGTAACCAAGCCAATTCCTTCTTGATTAGCATGTTTCGCTTTTGGTCTTCAACACTTGTTTGCCGCATGCGTTCGGCTTTAGCTAAAACGTAGGCGGAGTAGCCACCGTCGTATTCTTCGATCTTGCCATCAATAACTTCCCAAGTGCGATCGCTTACCTCATCAAGGAACCAGCGATCGTGAGTAACCACAGCAAGGGCTAAACCGCGACGAGCCTTTAAGTGCTCCGCCAACCAGGTCACAGCTTCAACATCTAAATGGTTGGTTGGTTCATCGAGTAACAAAACATCAAGATCACTAATGAGAAGTTTCGCTAGTGCTACGCGACGACGTTCACCACCAGAAAGTGGGCCCATCTCACGAGCCAAAATCGCTTCGCCAAATCCACCAAACAAACCAGTTAAGACTTCTCGAGCTTTTGAATTTGTGGCCCATTCATGATCGGCTTGATCACCTAAAACAATGTCGCGAACCGTTGCTTTTGGATCAGCTTTATCAATTTGCGACAATGTGCCCATGTGAGTGCCGTTGGCCATCGAAACTCGACCATCGTTAGGAGTTTCTTGGCCGCCCAGGATTTTTACTAGGGAGGATTTGCCGCCGCCGTTTCGGCCAACAATTCCGATTCGAGCGCCTTCAGCAAGCCCTAGGGAAACCTGATCAAGAACTGCGCCTTTGCCATAGGACAGCGAGACATTCTCGAGATTTATTAAGTTACGGGGAGCCACGAAGGTGCCTTTCAGGTCGCTCTATTCTCGCAGGTTATACGTGTATTGGGAAACCTGTAACGGCTAGCGAGCCAGCATTGAAAGTTGTTTAATGATTGCTGAAGTAGGACCAGCAGTGTTAAGCGCGTAAAAGTGCAAACCTTCAGCGCCGAGGGCGAATACGTCTTCACAAATCTGAACCGCAACGTCAATGCCAAGTTGCTTTAGAGATTCTGGATCATTCTGATACCGCGCAAAGCGCAATCTAGTTGCTTTTGGCATGTAGCCACCACTGAGCTCTAGCATTTTCACAATTTGCGGATAGCTCGTTACCGGCATGATGCCTGGATAGATAGACAGCTTTGAACCTCGAGCATCGAGGGCATTACGCAAGGCTTCGTAGCGGCCGCTATCAAATACGAACTGCGTGATTGCAAATGTTGCGCCAAGTTCTTCCTTGCGAAGTAGAACGTTGATGTCTTTGGCAAAGTTTCCCTCAGAAGCTGGGTGCACGTCAGGGAAGGCTGCAACGCCGATTGAAAACCCGCCGATCTCGGCAGCTAACTCAACTAGCTGATCAGCGTAATCAAAACCACCAGGCGTGGTAACCCATGGGGCTGTTGGTCCACCAACCGGGTCACCACGGAGCGCTAAGACCCCGTGAAAGCCCTCTGACTTGTATTGCTCAAGGACATCTACTAATTCATCGCGGGTTGATCCAACACAAGTTAAATGCCCAATTACTGGCACGCCAGTTTTAGCGATGAATTCAGCAGCGATTCGAACTGTGCGATCGCGGGTGCCGCCACCTGCGCCATAAGTCATGGAGACAAAGTCTGGTTTGAATTCCTGCAACTCATCTATGGTTTGCCAGAGTTTTTGTTCGCCTTCAGGATCTTTGGGCGGGAAGAACTCAAATGAGATGGTGGGGGCTTGAACTGTGGCGCTCGAAACATCAAAAGCGGTGTCGGCTGACAACTTGCCTCCTGGAGATCTGGGGGGATCAATCCACGAGGCTTCGTTTCCTGAAATCTAAATTTATCACTAACTAGTTGAAAGTAAAGTCAGACTCGAGTTTTAAAGATCTGCTTTCCTGCGATAAGTGCAACATATGTAATTGGAATTGCAGACAACGCACATAGCCAGCCATAACTCAACACCGCGATGATTACACCTGCAAGTGCGCCACCAACAGCAGCACTTAAATTCATAACTAGGTCAGAAGTTCCTTGGGCTGGCGCGCGATAGTGATCAGATACAGACTCAGAAAGCAATGTTGAGCCTGCAATCAAAGTGCAAGACCAGCCAAGGCCTAGCAAGAACAACCCAATGCCTAATTGAATCTCATTGTTAGCAGGTGAGAGTCCTGAGATGACTGCAGATGCAATCAGAATCAAGCTGCCGATGAGAATTACCTGTGGTCGTCCTAGTCGATCGGTTAGATAACCAACAACAGGGGAGAGCGCATACATTCCAGCAATGTGAACGCTGATTACAAACCCAATAATGTTGAGCGAAACATCTACGTGAGCCATGTGAACTGGAGTCATGACCATCACGGCAACCATGATCAAATGACCCATTGAAATGGCTAATAGTCCAAGCAAAGCATTTGGAATAGAAGTTATGTGCTTAAAAACTTCCTTGGTAGGCACCTTGGTCTTGCTTGAGGATTCCTCGCTGTGTCCAGCAACGCTGGTTAAGTATGGATCTGGCTTTAATCGGGTCCAAATGATTAACGAACCAAGACCAAGCATTACGGCCGAAAGAATGTATGGCCCGGTTAGTTTTGGCAGGCCAAAGAAGGTTGCAACATTGCCAAAAGGGCCCATTAAATTTGGTCCGACGACCGAACCAATTGTCGAAGCCCAGACCACTAGAGACAAACTCTTTGCTCTTGTCGAGGAACTTGCAAGATCTACTGCGGCATAACGCGCTTGGTAGCCAGAGGCTGCCGCTGCGCCAACTAAGAATGTGCCAAGCAACATAACAGGAAGAATTCTTGAAGTGCCTCCAGCTACAGCAAACGCGGCTCCGATTGCTCCGATGAGGTAACCAGAGCCAAGTGCAAGGCGACGCCCACCACGTCTAGTTAAGTTTGCAAGTGGCAAAGCCATTGCGGCAGCGCCAAGGACACCAAAGGTTTGCGCCAATCCAGCTAGGGCTTCTGACTTTGTAATGCTCGCTACTAATAGCGAGCCAGCAGCAACGGTGCTGGAGTAACCAAGGCCAGAAAGTGTTTGCGCACTTGCCAAAGTCTGAAGAGTTTTCTTTTGTAGTGGATGCGCTAACTCAACAGAAGGTTCGGTCACAGGTAACAGCCTATTGAGGTGGTTAAATTAACCAGTGACCAACATCCAGAAACCAAGCGCCCCTGTTTACGCTTCAACTACTTCAGGCTATTACCCAGTAGTAATGGCGGTATTTGTTTCCTTGCTTGTCATTTCAAACATCGGTGCCGTAAAACTCATTTCATTTGGTCCACTTATTCTTGATGGTGGCGCCTTTTTGTTTCCGCTGGTGTACATAACAGGCGACATTCTTAGCGAGGTTTACGGCTTTAAAGCTGCGCGCAAAGCAATCTTTGTTGGATTTGCGATGGCGATAATTGCAGCAGTTACGTTTTGGCTAGTTCAACTATCT
>JBILBY010000052.1:0-6102 GCA_044353415.1 Candidatus Nanopelagicales bacterium
CACGCTGGTTCGTCTGTCTACATTGCGATTATGTCTCTGTTTGGCGTTCCAGCCCAGGTTATAAAACCGACCGCTCTTGTGTTAAACATCATCGTTTCGTCCTACACCAGTTTTCGATACATATCAGCAAAGCTTTTCGACCTAAAGTTGTATATCCCGCTTGCCGTTGGTGCAATTCCGATGGCATTCCTTGGTGGCTCGATTGACTTACCAAGCAATGTTTACAAACCTATTGTTGGGTCAATTCTGTTTTTTGCGGGAATCATGTTTTTGTTCCAGTTAAATCCTCAGGAGAACCGAGAGCCAAAGCACCCACACGTGGCAATTTCGGTGCTTACTGGTGCGGTAATCGGTTTGCTTTCTGGATTAACAGGTACTGGTGGCGGAATTTTTCTTTCGCCCCTGATCATATTTTTTGCGTGGACATCAGTTAAAGGTGCTTCAGGTACCGCCGCATTGTTTATTCTGACAAACTCGGTTTTTGGTTTACTCGGACACATCTCGTCGGTATCTGAATTGCCTGATGCGTTATGGCTATTTGCAATCGCGGTAATTGTGGGCGCACTAATTGGCACCAGGTTAGGCATTAAGCAATTCTCGAACGAAATGGTTAAGCGGGCACTTGGGGCTGTGCTAATAATTGCTGGCACAAAGTTGATTTTTAATTGGTAATTGATTGAAGTTCTCCAGACAAGACCTAACGGGACGAAATAAACTGAAGCGCAACAGTGTTTAGTGAAAGGTGCTCCTTGTGGAATTAGAACATTCATTTACTGTTCCGGCTGATATTGATACCGCTTGGAATACTTTGCTTGACGTTGAACGAATTGCAATGTGTATGCCAGGTGCAACTTTGATTAGTGTTGAAGGCGACACCTTTAAGGGTGAAGTAAAAATCAAGCTGGGCCCAGTGACGATGGTCTTTGGTGGTACCGCATCATTTGTAGATAAAGATGTAGCAAACCATCGCCTAGTTATCAATGCTTCTGGAAGTGAAACAAAAGGAACTTCAACAGCTCAAGCCACTGTCACCACTCAGCTCGTTGCTGAGAGCCCAACCCTTACCCGCGTTGATGTTAATACCGATCTTGCAATTACTGGCAAACCAGCTCAGTTTGGTCGAGGAGTGATGTCCGACGTGGCAGGTCGAATCATCGGCCAGTTTGCCGGAAACCTCGAAGGTGTTGTCGCCGCTGGCTCTGGTACCAGTAACGCCACAAGTTCAGATTCATCTGCAACTAGTGCAGCCATGCCAGCGCCTGCCGCAGACGCAATTGACATGATGGAAGTAGCGGGTGGGGCAGTAGCCAAGAAGCTCATCCCAGTTGCCTTGGTTGTAGTTGCAGTTGTAGTTGCCTGGATACTGCTCAAGTAACCCAACAAAATAAGGGTTTACCAAACTCGGACTTTGCCTTCACCTCGCTAATGGGCCAATTTGCGCGCATAATTGAGTAACGAACTCGGGAGGTGTCCGGTGCCAAAGATTCTTGCTACACGTGTAGCTGATTTGCAAAAGTCACGAACTCCTTATGTTCATGCTCGCGTTGTTTTGGCTGAAAAACCAACTTCCGCAAAGCCAGGAGATGAAGCCCTGATTTTTTCTGATGGAACCATCGAAGGTTTCGTTGGAGGATCTTGCGCCGAATCAACCGTGCGAACTGAAGGCATGTCCGTTCTGGGTGACGGCCACGCATTATTGTTGCGGATTGCACCAATGCCCGAGCCAGATACCCAATCCGGAAAGCGCACCGTACATAACCCATGTTTATCCGGTGGAACGTTGGAAATTTTTTTGGAGCCTGTTATGCCTGCACCACTAGTTGCAATTTTTGGAGATAGCCCAATTTCAGGGTCACTCATCAAGCAAGGTCCAGGCGCCGGATATGAAATGGTCGAATGGGACAACTCAATTGATTTGGCTAACACATTTGCCGTGATAGTTGCAGCGCACGGTCGCGATGATGAGACTATGTTGCTGGAAGCCGCAGTAACTGCAGGTGTGCCATATGTTGGGTTAGTTGCAAGTCGCAAACGCGGAACTGCAGTTATTGAAATGTTGAATTTAACCGCAGATCAAAAAGCTTCGATTCATTCACCAGCTGGTCTTGATATTGGCGCCCGCACTCCCGACCACATTGCACTTTCAATTCTTGCTGAGATGGTTCAAGCCAGCGCTAATGCAACTGAACCAAGAAAGCCTGCGCCAGTATGCGAAACTGCGATTGACCCAGTGTGCAACATGTCGGTGCCAATGGTTAAAGAATCTATTCATGCTGAATTTGGAGATACTACTGTTTGGTTCTGTGCCCCAGGTTGCTTAAAGGCGTACTCAGCTAATCCTGAATCGTTCCAGTTGGTTTAGAAATGACGAACTCCTTTGCGTCACCCAGTGAATTACAAACTGCGCTGGCACAGGATGGCTACTTAGCGGATGAAGGTTTAGCAACTGCGCTATTTGTTGCCATGTCACTGCCACAACCGCTTCTACTCGAAGGTGAAGCAGGTGTTGGTAAAACCCAAGCTGCTAAATCTCTTGCAGCATTACTAAACACTCCGCTAATTAGATTGCAATGCTACGAAGGCATCGATGCCTCGGAAGCTTTGTATGAATGGAATTATCCACAACAGTTACTAGGTATTCGCGTCGCTGAATCTCAGGGCAAGTCACTTACCGAAGAATCACTTTTCACTCGGGATTATTTGATTGAACGCCCGCTAATGCAGGCAGTTGAACATCCCGGCCCAATGCCAGCAGTTTTGTTGATTGATGAAGTCGACCGTGCCGACGAAGAATTTGAAGCTTTCTTATTTGAATTACTTGCCGAGGGTTCGGTTACGATTCCCGAACTTGGCACAATTTTTGCAAAAATCCCACCAATAGTAATTCTGACTTCAAATCGCACGCGTGATTTGCACGATGCGCTTAAGCGTCGATGCCTTTATCACTGGATTGATTATCCAGAAATACGTCAGGCTACTGCGATTATTCGTAGTCGAGTTCCAAAAGCCACAGAGGATTTGACTGCTCAGGTTGCATCCGCAGTGCAACGCCTGCGCTCTCTGGATGTGCAAAAACAGCCAGGTATCGCCGAAGCCATCGACTGGGTAAATGCCGCAATGATTCTGGGACTGGATCGAATTACTGCAGATAATGCTGCCCAAACTTTAGGTAGCGTCTTGAAGTACCGCGAAGATCATGATGTAGCCCAAGCGCAAGGCTTGGGCTGGGTGGTTAATGGCTGACTTAGCGCAGATTGTTGCCACATTTGGTCAAGTGCTCCACGTGGCAGGTATTCCCGCTACGCCTGAACGTCGCGCTAGATTTGCCCAGGCTGTAATTGATGTTGGACCAAATAAAGTAACGGACTTGTACTGGATAGGTCGCGTCACGCTGCTGTCTAGCCGGGAACAAATCGAAACTTATGACTTAGTTTTCAATCAAGTTTTTCGAGGAATTGTTGATCTCAATGATGTGAGCGAGCAGGCGGAAGTACCAAGTCCTGAAAATGCTCGTGAGTCAGGTGAGCAACAACCAGCAAATGACGCGAGCTCACAAGAAAATCGTAATCAAACTGGCGCTGGGTCCAATGCAACTCCTGGTGAAAAATCTGAAGGAAATGATTCGGCGGAGCCACCAGCACTTCTTGCTCCAGCAAGTGATGATGAACGTTTACAAGACACCGATTTTTCTGATTGCACACCGCAAGAACTAGATTTGATTGCAGCGCTCGTTGCCAAACTTCCTTTAATTCCACCACGGCGACCAAGCCGACGCAGTAAGCGACATAACAGTGGCCAGACAATAGATATGCGTTCCACAATTCGACATTCGTATGCAACAGCGGGGGATCCTGTTGATCTGATGTATCGAAAGCGAAAAGATCGACCCCGTCGCGTAGTACTAATTGCAGATGTGTCAGGTTCAATGGAACCTTATTCGCGCATCTATTTGCACTTGATGCTTGGCGCCGTTCGGGCACTTCATGCTGAGGCATTTGTTTTTGCCACTCGACTAACTCGCCTAACTAGATTCCTGAGTACCGGAGATCCTGATATCGCTTATCGAAAAGTTGCGCAGAATACTCCTGATTGGTTTGGCGGTACTCGAATTGGTAAGACGATGTTGGAATTCATCCGAGATCATGGACAACGAGGCATTGCTCGAGGCGCGGTAATTGTGATTGTGTCTGATGGCTGGGAAACTGACGATCCAGAAATTCTGAGTCAGGCGATGCAAAGACTTTCCAGACTTACACATCACATCATCTGGGTTAATCCCCGCAAGGCTGCAGCAAATTATGAGCCATTAGTTGCTGGGATGGCAGCAGCTTTACCGTACGTTGATACTTTCGTTAGCGGACATTCAATTCGGGCGCTGCAGGAAGTTATGGACGCAATTCGTAATGCGCAGAAGCGCACTGAAATCCAAATCCAAACCCGGGTCAGTTAAAGTACTGCAACCTGCATCAACTGCTTGAAAGTTTCTTCACCTTCACCAGTAATTGAAATCCTTGGGTCAGAACTCTCAATGCGTCCCCACAAGTAAAGATCCATAGCCTCGGCATCTCCGGAAATCACCAGGCGTGCTGAAGCGTTAGCTTGATCAGCAGCTGAAACTGTTGCGGCTTTATCTGTGAAGTTCAGATCCCAAACCTGAGAACCAGACTTTGTTGTCGCAACAATCGAAACGATTCCAAAATCAACGTTAGGTACTTCTGGCCAAGACCCCATCAGAGGCAGAAAATCTAAAACCTCATCCACCCCATCTAGGGCCAATGCCTCATCTATTTTGGTTACAGCACCAACTGCTTGTTCGGCATCAATGCGATGGATTACGGTTTCATGTGCCATGCGGCGAAACCAGAAATCGACTGATTGGTCGCTGTGGTGCCAAGACCAAGTAGCTCGCTCGGGACGATTAATGTCCAAGGCTTTAGTGATGGCATCAAATCCCCAAGACATGAATTCCATGAAGTCTTTGGTGCGGGGATAAGGCGTTAGATGCTCTTTGTTTTGCGCCTGGCTTCCAGTTTCAACAACATATGCTTGGCCAAGGTAGACGTGCGCCATGTGTTTGGCTAAGTCATTCGTCGTCCAACCTGGGCAACTAGGGACTTCCACTGGAGTTTCGGGGATTGCTGCGGCTAATAGTTGGTAGTCAGCATTTAAGTGAATTAAGTATTGTTCCCGAGAAAGTTCGGTTCCGGCTACAGATCTCATGGGCATAAGCCTACGGATTAGACTTTGAGCATGTTCGCATCTTTGTCAGATCGCCTAGGCGCCACCTTTAAGCAGTTGCGCGGTAAGGGACGGTTAACTGAGAACGATATTGACGAGACCGTAAGAGAAATTCGCATTGCACTTCTTGATGCTGACGTCGCACTTCCAGTCGTACGCGAGTTTTGTGCTCGAATCAAGGAGCAGGCACTCGGTTCCGAAGTGTCTGCAGCCCTAAATCCAGCACAACAAATCATCAAAATTGTTAATGAAGAATTGATTGGCATTCTGGGTGGCGAAACCAGGCGACTGAAGCTTGCAAAGAATCCACCAACCGTTATCTTGCTTGCCGGTCTACAAGGCGCTGGTAAAACCACACTTGCTGGAAAGCTTGCGGCACACCTGCGATCTCAAGGCCATCAGCCAATGTTGGTGGCAGCTGACTTGCAGCGACCAAATGCGGTTGATCAGTTAAAGATTGTTGGCGAGCAATCAGGCACAGTTGTATTTGCGCCTGAGCCAGGCAACGGTGTTGGCGATCCAGTTCAGGTAACTCGCGATGCTATGAAGTTTGCTAAAGACAAACTTCACGACATTGTGATTGTTGATACTGCCGGACGACTATCGATCGATAGCGAATTGATGGATCAGCTGGCAAAAGTCAAAGCTGAAGCAAAGCCAGATGAAACTCTCTTAGTCATTGATGCGATGACCGGGCAGGATGCAATTAATACTGCGGAGACTTTTGCTCGCGACATTGGAATTGATGCAGTTGTCCTAACAAAGCTTGATGGTGATGCTCGTGGTGGTGCGGCGCTTTCAGTTGCAACCATCACTGGTAAGCCGATCATGTTTGCCTCAACGGGTGAGAAGTTAACTGACTTT
>JBILBY010000077.1:0-4834 GCA_044353415.1 Candidatus Nanopelagicales bacterium
TGGAATTTCACCCAAAGTAGCAATCTGTTCGGCGTTAAGTGTTACGCCAGTTGAGCTAGGAATGTTGTAGTACATAACTGGGATAGAAATTGATTCAGCCACCGAGCGCATAAAGACCTGAAGCTCAGCAAAGTTTGGAGCTGCATAAAACGGTGGCAGCAACATCACACCAGTAGAGCCGGACTTCTCTGCATGCTTAGCCAGTGAAATTGCTTCTGCGGTAGATGTTGAACCAACACCTGCGAATACGTGGCAACGTCCGGCCGCTGCTTCATTTACAACCTCGAAGACTCGACGGTATTCCTGCGGAGTCAATGTCATGAACTCACCAGTTGTGCCAGTGGGAACGACGCCGTGAATTCCAGCATCAACTAGTCGATTGATTTGAGCGTGCATGGCCGCTTCATCGAGTGCGCTGCCATCTGCTGTGAATGGGGTAGTGATTGCAGCAAGGATTCCACGAATTTCGGCGGCCATTTTGTTTCTACCTATCTATTAAAGAATGTCGTTTTCGATTACCAGCATGCGTTCGCGCGCAGACAAATTAGCTAAGGAGTCGGCGGCAACTGCTTTACCAATTTCAGTTGCATAGGCAGCTTCAAAATCTTCCTTGGAATCAAACCAAAGTTCTGAAACTCCGTCGTAAGCGCTGCCATCGTCTGCAAGGTTAAACACAATCTTGCGAACCCCTGGCAAGGTTGCAGCTTTTTTGGAGTGATCAACTAGCCACCACTGCTTAAAGTCGTCATGAGTCATGTCTTCGCGGCGCTTTAACAAAATGATTGCTTTAAACATTTACTTCACCTTCGTAACGCGAGCGTGCGGGCGACCGCCGACTGAATAGACGATTGCGATTACCATCTCGTTGGCACGAGGAGCATCGCCAATTGTGATTTCAGCTGAATCCATGTCATCAAATTCCCAACGGTCATCTTTGTTACCGATCGGCATTGTGATTGAAGCGCCAGGTCCGGCAACCTTCTTGGTACCAGGAATAATGTCTGCACCACCACCAATTGCTGCTCGAACCGAAGCGCCAAAGCGTGGATGCAGAACTGCGGCAGTGTGTTCCAGTTCGCCGTCAGTGCCAACAATTGCGCCTTTGCCGTAGCCGCGAATGTCAGCAGCACTTAGGCCCAGGGCTTCAAGAGCTTTAACGGCCCGATCGGCCAGAATCGCAGTTACTTCGATGCTCATCATTTCGAGCTCGGTTAAATCCTGAACCAAAGCCTTGCCAGCCAGGGGATTGGTAACAACTGCGGCGGCGATTACCTTGACGGTCGCGGGGGACACTGAAGTGCCACTTTCGCGCAGGGTTTCTTGGGTGGATACGACAATTGAGCGGATTTCAGTCATGGACATAACCTACCTCGCTAACCCCGTGCTCCACCCACTAGATTTGGGTATTACCGCAACAAGGAGAAATCATGACTAACCACATCACGCACTGGATCGACGGCAAGCTTTGGACAGGTAAAGCAGCCCGCACCGGTGAGGTTTACAACCCTGCAACTGGCAAATTGTCCGGAACGGTTGACTTCGCTTCAACTGCAGACATGGATGAAGCCGTAGCCGTTGCTAAGCGCGCTGGCGCCGAGTGGGCCGCTACTTCTCTTTCCAAGCGCGTGACAACCATGTTTGCCTTCCGCGAAATCTTGAACGCCCGCAAGGAAGAACTTGCTGCGATCATTACTGCCGAGCACGGCAAGGTGTTGTCTGATGCTCTTGGCGAAGTTATGCGTGGCCAAGAAGTTGTTGAGTTTGCTTGCGGCATCCCTCATCTTCTCAAGGGCGGATATTCGGAAAGCGTTTCAACAGGCGTTGATGTGTACAGCATCCGTCAGCCACTTGGTGTTGTTGGAATCATTTCTCCGTTCAACTTTCCAGCCATGGTTCCAATGTGGTTCTTCCCAATTGCAATTGCAGCTGGTAACTCAGTAATTGTTAAGCCATCTGAAAAAGATCCAAGCGCCCAGAACTTCATCGCACAGATGTGGAAAGACGCAGGTCTTCCAGACGGTGTATTCAACGTTGTGCATGGTGATAAGGAAGCAGTCGATCGCATCCTTACTCATCCAGACATCAAGGCTGTTAGTTTCGTTGGCTCAACTCCGATTGCCAAGTACATCTACGAAACTGGAACTGCAAATGGCAAGCGCATCCAGGCACTAGGTGGAGCAAAGAACCACATGGTCGTGCTTCCAGATGCTGACCTAGATCTTGCAGCTGACTCAGCAGTTAACGCTGGCTTTGGTTCTGCGGGCGAGCGTTGCATGGCGATCTCTGCACTTGTTGCTGTTGGTCCAATTGCAGATGACTTGATTTCAAAGATTGAAGATCGCATGGGCAAGATCGTGACTGGCGATGGAACTCGTGGCACTGACATGGGTCCACTTGTTACTGGCGTTCACCGCGACAAGGTCAAGGGTTACATCGACACTGGTGTTGCTGAAGGCGCGACAGTTGTTGTTGATGGCCGCGACGTTGTTCCAGACAGCGATGGTGAGGGTTACTTCATCGGACCAACACTGTTTGACAACGTAACCAAGGACATGACGATCTACAAGGAAGAAATCTTCGGACCAGTTCTTTCCGTAGTTCGCGCTGATACTTACGAAGAAGCCCTAAAGCTGATCAACGATCACCCATACGGCAACGGAACTGCAATCTTCACCAACGATGGTGGCGCTGCACGTCGTTTCCAGAATGAAGTTGAAGTTGGCATGATCGGCATCAACGTGCCAATCCCTGTGCCAATGGCTTACTTCTCATTCGGTGGCTGGAAAGCATCACTATTCGGCGATACCCACGCACACGGAACAGAAGGCGTTCACTTCTTTACTCGTGGCAAGGTTGTAACCAGCCGTTGGTTAGATCCAAGCCATGGTGGATTGAACCTTGGCTTCCCAACAAACGGGTAGGCATCGCAAGCGATCTGACGGTCGCGCACTTGGAATTTCTGCTGTTGCCCTAGGAACGATTATCTGGGGCACGGTAGGCCCAGTTGTCAGGCTTTTCCCAGAGGGTACGGAGTTTCAATACTCCTTGATACGCAATCTCACCGGAGTAAGCGCACTTTGGCTATTTGTCCTGTTCTCGAAAGATAAACGACGCTATACCAAGCAAGACATAGTTCCAATTCTCGTTGGTGGTATCGGTGCAACGCTGTTCTTCCCATTTTTCATTCTGGCTTTTCAGTTAACCGGCGTTGGTGTGGCAGCTGTTGTTTCAATTGGTGTGGCCCCGATCTTTGTTGGCTTGATTGCCTGGATTGCATTGAAGCAACCACCCGGAAAGCAATGGGCCATTGGCACAGTAATTGCAGTTGCTGGAGTTGTGGCACTTAACTGGCCGAGTGGAGATAACACCGTGAGTTTTCTCGGAGTTGCTTTTGCAATGGCTGCGGCATTTGGTTACTCGATGCAAGCAACTGGAATGGGCATGATTTCCAAACGCCACACTCCATTCCAAAGCGTTGCGCCAATGTTTACGATCGGAACAATTCTTCAAGCGCCTTTAAGTTACGGCAGAGACTTTAGCTTTTTGCAAGATCCGGTTTTACTTCTTGGCGTACTTTACGGCGGCATAGTTACTGTTGCAGTTGCCTACGCATTCTTCATTTATGGCATCTCTCGAATTGGCGCAGCTACGGCAGTAACCGTTGGATTGATGGAACCACTGACTGCATCGATCTTGGGCATAGTTCTCTTGGGAGAGACCGTATCTGCCATTGGCATAGTGGGATCGGTATTAATCCTCGCGGGATTGGTTGTGGTCAGTAGACCGCCGAAGGAACCGGCTCAACTAGTTGCTTAAGACTTATTTCTCTTCGGCTGAGTCATCTTGCTTGTCTACGAACGAAGCGATTAAGAAAAGCACGCCAGCTGCAAGAACTGGGATTGTTATCACTAGCTCAGAGTTTTCGCCAGATTCGGTATTTGATGTGGCCAATGCATTTAGTACAGACAGGCCGATCAGAATGAGCGCTACGAATCTTGTACGGCGTTTGTAGCCATAAATTACTAACGGCGCAGTCAGCGCAAACATCGCTGTAGTAATGATCGGTCCGTTTGAATTCAAAATCGTGTTCCACCAACTTGGTGCCAGCGATTGCCAAAGCAATAAGCCCAGAACTGACATAGACCAAATCATCAGCAATGGGAATGCAATCATCGGGCGACGCCAGGCGAGCCAGCAACCAATCACCATCGGGAACAACCAGGCTGAGGTAAAGGCAAGTCCAAACAAACCAGAGTGGTCTGCCAAAGTTTGATTAATGGTTACTAAGCCGCCAGCAACAGCGTAGGCAAGAACTAGATACAGCGCGAGCTTACGAACATTCTCCATAGTTTTACCTTACGAGTTTTGCCAGTGTCCCATTCGCAACGACATCAACTGCAGCCTGCATGTCAGGTGCTAGAAAGCGATCAGGTCCGGGTCCTGGACTGGTTTTTCGCAATTCTGCTACGGCAGCCCCAGTTATCGGTGATGGATGCAGGGGTGCCCGTAGGTCAATGGCCCGAGCCGCTGTCATCAATTCAATTCCAACAATCTTCGTTAGGTTATCGATGGCTTGGCGAAGTTTACGAGCTGAACTCCAACCCATAGATACGTGATCTTCTTGCATGGCGGAACTTGGAATCGAATCCACGCTGGCTGGGGAGGCGAGACGTTTGTTTTCCGAAACTAATGCAGCTTGGGTGTATTGCGCGATCATCAAGCCAGAATCAACGCCAGGGTCATCAGCTAAGAATGGTGGCAGTCCGTGGGAACGAGCCTTATCTAACATTCGATCAGTGCGACGCTCACAAAGTGAACCTAAGTCAGCAGCAGC
>JBILBY010000053.1:0-6036 GCA_044353415.1 Candidatus Nanopelagicales bacterium
GCAGGAGTCATTGGGGCAAAAATGCCAAGGGCTGCCAAAAGGATTGCACCGATAATTCGTTGAGGCTTTAAGAAGATATCCATGTTCTTAGGTTACGCGAGCGATCATCAGCAATTGAACCCGCAGCTGTTGCCGAAAAGGATTTTCTTAAGTGATTCTCCCCACAGATATTGGGTTTTTCAGATTTTTAGACCTGTTGGCACAGCCAAGCTAGACGTTGAGTAATCTTAATCACGTGTTGCTATCTGACAAAGACATAAAGGCCGAAATCGAGTCGGGCCGGGTTGGAATTGACCCTTATGAACCAGCGATGGTTCAGCCTTCGAGTATTGATGTTCGCTTGGACAAATTCTTTCGAGTGTTTGAAAATCATCGTTACCCACACATCGATCCGTCAACTGAGCAAACAGATTTAACTCGCGAAGTCGAAGCAAATGGCGATGAGCCTTTCGTATTGCACCCAGGAGAATTCGTTCTCGGTAGCACTTATGAAGTTGTGACTCTGCCTACCAACATTGCAGCTCGCCTTGAAGGCAAATCAAGCTTGGGACGTCTTGGACTTTTAACGCACTCTACAGCTGGATTTATTGATCCTGGCTTTTCAGGTCACGTGACTCTAGAGCTTGCCAACGTTGCAACGCTGCCAATTTTGCTTTACCCAGGAATGAAGATCGGACAAGTCTGCTTCTTCCAAATGACTTCAGATGCTGAGCATCCATATGGTTCAAGTGTTTATGGTTCGAGATATCAAGGCCAGCGTGGACCAACACCTAGCCGATCACATGCAAACTTTCATAGGACGATAATTTCCTAATTACTTTTGCTTCACTCGATCCAAAAGCAAAGTAGCAACGTCAACAACTTCGGCAGCTGCATCGCCGCCGGCTTCTTGACCGCGAACCGTTACTGCATCGTTTAGCATTACAGAACAGAACGGACAAGCAACCGCAATCTTTGTTGCGCCAGTTGAAAGCGCCTCATCGCCACGATTTAGATTTACGCGGGTACCGATAGTTTCTTCCATCCACATACGGCCACCTCCAGCACCACAACAGAATGACTTCTCTTTGTTGCGATCCATTTCAACTAAGTTGATACCAGGCATGTTGGTAATCAATTCACGTGGTGGCATGTAGATCTTGTTGTGACGACCCAAGTAGCACGGATCATGGTAAGTAACGGTCTCATCTTCTGGAGTCAACATAGTTAGACGATTTTCGCTAACTAATTGATTCAACAAAACGGTGTGGTGGACGACTTCGTAGTCACCACCAAGTTGCGGGTATTCGCGCCCAATGGTGTTTAAGCAATGCGGGCAAGTAACAACAATTCGCTTGGCTCCAACTTCGTTAAGAACTTCAACGTTTTGCGCAGCTTGCATTTGGTACAGGAATTCGTTACCAGCACGACGAGCCGGATCACCAGTACAGGTTTCACCTTCACCAAGAACCATGAACTCAATACCTGCAGTGTGCAGCAATTCAGCCACTGCTTTAGTGGTGCGCTTTGCGCGATCGTCGTATGCACCAGCACAGCCAACCCAGAACAGATATTCAACATCGGCTGGGATTTTGTCTTCGCCATCCATGCCAAAGACTCGAACTGGGAATTCAACTTCTTCAATCCAAGTTAGGCGGCCACTGGTGTTCATTCCCCATGGATTGCCCTTGGTTTCCAAATTCTTAAACAGACCGTTTAACTCAGCTGGGAATTCAGATTCAACTAGAACTTGGTGACGGCGAAGATCCATGAAGTGATCTACGTGTTCAATATCGACTGGGCATTGCTGAACGCAAGCGCCACACGATGTGCAAGACCAAAGTGCATCGTAATCAATTACGGCGCCTTCACTTGATCGATGACCCTTGGCGTCATAGCCATCAGTTAATGCGTTTGGATCATCGGAGCGGGAGCCAACCATTGGGCGAGCAACCTCGGCCTGGACCGCGGCACTCATTCCTTCAAGTTTTGAATCGTCGCTGCCCGCAAGAATGTATGGAGCCTTTGCGAACAAGTGATCACGAAGATCCATGATCATAAGTTTTGGACTTAGTGGCTTACCAGTGTTCCAAGCCGGGCATTGATCCTGGCAACGACCACACTCAGTGCAACTCAAAAGATCTAAGTTGCCCTTCCAAGTGAAGTCTTCGATCTTGCCGCGACCAAAGATTGCATCATCAGCTGGATCTTCAAAATCTAAAACTTCTTTGCCTGCATAAATTGGAAGCAGTGGGCCAAGTGCATTTGGGCGACGACTGAATAAAACGTTTAGTGGCGCAGCACCAATGTGCAAGTGCTTACTGTGGAGTGCCAAAACTAAGAAGCCAAGAATGACTCCGATGTTTAGCCATAGACCGATCATCTCTAGCCATTCATTTGCATGTAGTCCAAGTGGTTGCAACAAACCTGCTACGGCTTCAGATGCAAAGGCGCCGCCAGCCATGAATGGAAAATTGTTTGTGCCAAGTTCAGCACTCACGTTGTACTGTGCACCGCGGTATAAAAGCAAAGTCCAAACCACATTGAAAATCATGAAGAGTACAAACCAAGCCGCACCGGTATGTGAACCATAAAAGCGTGACTCACGACCCATCTTGACTGGATTTCTAACTAGGCGAATTGCGGCGAACATTGCAATGCCGATGAAAACAAAAATAGTGAATAGATCCTCGGCAAAACCAACAATTGGAGAACGGCCAATTACCGGAATCGCAAACTCAGAATCAAACAAGGCTCCGAAGGCTTCCACAATTGTTAGGAATAGAACAATGAATCCCCAGAATGCTAAAACGTGAGCGATACCTGGAATGGTCCAAGCTAAAAGTTTCTTCTGACCAAAAACTTCGGTTACTTCTGCCTTGGCACGAACTCGTTTTTGTGCGGTGCGATCTACCGCTGGCTCACCACTGCGAACTAATTGATATAAGAACCAAAGACGCTTCAGTGCCAGAGCAGATAGGACGATAGTTATAGCCAAGCCAACTACTAGTCGCAAAGTCATCGAATCGCTCATGTTTGGTCGCCTTCGTAATTGCCCCGCAGGTGGGCCCTATTTGTTGGTAATTGCAGACTATCGCACCATGGATTCTTGGGTGGTTCTTGTAATTGGGTGAGCCAAATCTTCATTCAAACTGAAATAGATTGGAGAGGTGAGAATCTTCCTGGGCGTGAAAAGATCTGGACTTTTCTTAATCAGTTTTGCTTTGTTCGCGGGGCTAATTGGAGCAACGCCAGCGAATGCTTTGCTGGGACCAAATTCAATGCCAAACTCCGGCTCGTTGTTTAGTTCTGAGGCGGTTTCAAGCCCTGAATCACTCGGCCGTGTTGAGCGCGATGCAGTAAAGGCTGCGAAAGCCCAGCTGGTTTCACATGCGACCGAATGGGGGATTGACCCCACTCAATTTGAGGCTAATGAAGCAATTGATGGCGTAGCTGGAATTTCAACCGTTAGATTTACGCAGTCAATCAATGGTGTCGAAGTCGCCAATTCACTCTTAGCAATCACAGTAAACGAAGTTGGCTCGTTGCTTTCTTATACAAAATCAGTTTCAGACTATTCCAGCATCTCACAGCCATCAATAGGGGAGTCAGAAGCTAGCGAGATTTTGAGATCAAAGCTTGCTGCGCGACTTGAACTATCAGTGGATCAAATAGTTGTTTCCGAAATCGAATTGGTAATTGTTGATAGCGCATTAGTTAACGATGTTCCAAGCGGTAAATATTTTGCTTGGCAAGCGTCAACTTCAGTAACGAACGATGCCACTTCTATATCCATGACTTATTTAACACAAGACGGAACCCAAATTCTTTCTTCGCTCCCGTTCGTGCGGGGAATCACTGCCGAGCCATTGGTATGTGATCTTCAAGTTGATGTTGCTACACCTGGCTATGTCCTTCCACCAGGCGTGACCAGCGACACAAACAACAAGAGATATGTGAACGTAACTTCCAGTGGCCAAGGTATGCCATTGTGCGGAGTAAATACTTCTGGCCTCAATGGTCCAAACACTGAAGTTGGAAAGTTGAACATAAGTAGGACCTGGGATTACTTCAACTCAGTTCTAGGTCAAGACATAAACGAAGAAAGATACTTAGGTAATGTCGCGCCGGGAGTAAATGGTGATTCGACTCCTCGCATTAGCGCTTTTGTTGATGTTTGCACAACAGATGGAAACACTGGCTCGTGTCCTTATGGAAATGCGTTTTGGGTTCCATGGAGTTCAGCTGAGTGCAGTTCCGGAATCTGTAGCGGAATATTCCTTGGGGAGAATTTCGATCATGCTGATGATGTAATTGCGCATGAACTTGCGCATGGCGTTACCTTTGCTTTGGCATTCAGTTCAGGCATGGCAGACAATTCTGAGACCGCTGCATTAAGCGAAGCAATCTCGGACGTTTTTGGTGAAGCTATGGATCAACTCAATGTGGTTCCCGGCGAAGCTGCTGACTCTTCTTGGACGATTGGCGAAGATGCGCAAGCAGGTGGATTTCGTTCGTTGAAAAACCCAGATGTTTCCAAGATTGGAAAGAGTTGGGCACCGGGTGACAGCCATGACAACAGTGGCCCCGTAAATCGCTTGGCATACGTGCTAGCGAATGGCGGCAAAATCGGAAAAGTAAAAATCAAGGCTTTAGGTTCGAACGCAAATTCCGTTACCAAGAATGGTTTATGTGAGGCTGCTGGAGAGTGCGTTGGCACGGTAAGAATGTCGCAATTGGTTTTTGCTGCAACAAGCAACTTGACTCCGACTGCAAACTATTTTGATTTTGGAAAACAAGTGATGAATGCCTGCAGCACTTTCGTTGCTAATGGAACAGCCGGTTTTAAGAAAGCAACCTGTAAGAATGTCGGAGCTGCTCTGAAAGCCCAAGGCTTTACAAGTTTGAGAATTACTGGAATGACAAAGCTGGGCGCAGTCGCAAAGAGCACAGACACTGTGATTACTGCAAATGTTTCAGGAACAACTGGATCACCTGTTGTCGGTCAGGAAATGCAGCTTCAGGTTAAACGCGGAAGTAAATGGAAGACAGTTGCAACTGCAAATTCCGATGGAACTGGCGTAGTTGGATTCATCGCTACTTGGAGTAACTCGGCAACTTATCGAATCATTACTAAAACAAACGGTGGGGTTTTCTCCACCACTGGAAAATCGGCGAAGGTAACAGTTAGTTAGTTTTTACCACGCACGTTTTGCATGGCCCAGGCATACATCGCAATGGCGCCGGCTGCAGATGCATTCATTGATCTAGTGGAACCGCTTTGGGTGATACCTAGAATCTGCGAACAGGCAGCGATGCCCTCTGGGGAAAGTCCTGGACCTTCTTGCCCAAAGTACAGAACGCAAGATTCTGGCAAAGTTGCATTTTCGATGTTGCCACAACCAGGAACGTTATCGATACCAATGATTGGTACTTCATTTTCCTGTGACCATTCCACGAATTCGGCGACTGTTGGATGATGCATTAGATGCAGGTATCGATCGGTAACCATTGCACCGCGTCGGTTCCAGCCCTTTTTGCCGACAATGTGAACTGCCGAAACGTTGAAGGCATTTGCGGTTCGAACAACTGAACCAATGTTTAAGTCGTGCTGCCAGTTCTCGATTGCGATGTGTAGTTTCGCTCGCGATTTATCGAGATCAGCAACAATTGCTTCCACTGACCAATAGCGATATTTATCTACGACGTTTCTGCGATCACCAAGTTCTAGATGCTCAGGATCGAAATGCGCATCAGTGGGCCAAGGTAATGGATGTGGTCCGACTCCGACGACCGGGTAAAACTCTCCGGGGCCTAACTCGCCACGATCAGGTGCTTCAGTCATTTAGGACTTGAGAGCTCCAGCAATTGCTGCGGTGTGCTCATGAGTTGAACCGCAGCAGGAACCAATCGCATTGATTCCAAGAGCCTTCATCTCTAATGCGAATTCGCCCATTTCAGATGGGGTTCCGGTGTAAACGAAGTCAGCGCCAACAAGTTGAGGTAATCCAGCATTGGACTGAATGAATACGTGCACGCCAGCAGGCTTGGCATCTG
>JBILBY010000055.1:0-5885 GCA_044353415.1 Candidatus Nanopelagicales bacterium
TTTTGCCTCCTCAGCAACAGATGTCGAAACTGGCTACGCACTAACTGCCAAAGAGTTTATGGTTGGAGTTGAAACAGCAAGTACTGCTACGCAAGCCGTAGCAACGGGAGAGTGCTCTGGTGTCTGAGTTATGGTTTGCATTTCGACAAATGGCTTGACCATCAGATGTTTTGGTACGACGATCTTTATTAGATCTAAAGCGTAAAGATGAACCAACATGAAAGCGTGGAAAAATGAGCGGCGAAGCGTTAGAGAACTTGTCTCACGAAGACCGAGTTTTTCCACCATCTGAAAAATTTGCTGCCCAGGCCAATGGCAAAGCAGATCTCTATGAAAGCGCCAAGTCCGATCGTGAAGGTTTCTGGGAAAAGCAAGCAGAAAATCTGCAATGGGATACCAAGTGGAGTCAGGTTCTTGATTGGTCTGAAGCCCCAGTATCTAAATGGTTCGTAGGCGGAAAACTAAATATTTCAGTTAACTGTGTTGACCGACATGTTGCGGCCGGAAATGGATCGCGAGTTGCAATCCATTTCGAAGGTGAACGCGGCGATACCCAAACCATTACTTACAAGAACTTGCTCGATTCAGTTAGCCAAACTGCAAATGCCTTAACCGAATTAGGAATTAAAGCTGGGGATCGCGTTGCAATCTATATGCCGATGATTCCAGAAGCTGTAATTTCTATGCTGGCTTGTGCGCGCATTGGTGCGCCGCACTCCGTTGTGTTCGGTGGATTTTCTTCAGAGTCACTTCGCAGTCGCATTGAAGATGCGTCAGCAAGTTTGGTTATTACCGCTGATGGTGGCTTCCGAAAGGGAAGTGCGTTTGGCCTCAAGGTCGCTGTCGATGAAGCTATCGAAAATATGCCAAGCGTTAAGAATGTGCTGGTCGTAAAGCGAACCGAACAAGAAGTTAATTGGAATAGTGAACGCGATGTTTGGTGGAATGACATAGTCTCTCGTCAATCAACTAGTCACACCCCACAAGCTTTTGATTCCGAACATCCGCTTTTCATTCTTTACACCTCTGGAACAACGGGAAAGCCAAAGGGAATCCTGCACACCACAGGTGGCTATTTAACTCAAGCGTCTTACACGCATCGAGTGATTTTTGATTTAAAACCGGAAACTGATGTTTACTGGTGCACTGCCGACGTCGGCTGGATCACTGGCCATTCATATGTAACGTATGGCCCGCTTGCAAATGGTGCGACTCAAGTTATTTATGAAGGCACGCCAGACACTCCACATAAAGGTCGCTGGTGGGAGATTGTTGCTAAGTATGGCGTGACAATTCTTTACACAGCGCCAACTGCAATTCGTACCTTCATGAAGTGGGGGGACGAATTCCCACAAGCACACGATCTTTCTAGCCTTCGATTACTTGGAAGCGTTGGCGAACCAATTAATCCCGAAGCTTGGATGTGGTACCGCGAAGTTATCGGTGCAAACAATTGCCCAATTGTTGACACTTGGTGGCAAACCGAAACTGGCGGAATCATGATCAGCCCACTGCCAGGTGTAACCGGAACTAAGCCAGGTTCTGCAATGGGACCAATTCCAGGAATCTCCGCAGAAATCCTTGATGATGCAGGTGTTGCTGTTGGTCATGGCAGTGGCGGGTATTTAGTTTTAACTCAGCCGTGGCCTGCAATGCTGCGTGGAATCTGGGGCGACATGGATCGCTACAAAGAAACGTATTGGTCACGCTTTAAGTCGCAATACTTCGCAGGCGATGGCGCGAAGTGGGATAACGACGGAGCGATTTGGTTACTTGGACGAGTCGACGATGTCATGAATGTTTCGGGACACCGTATTTCGACAACTGAAGTTGAGTCTGCATTAGTTTCACATCCAACGGTTGCCGAAGCTGCAGTTGTTGGTGCTAACGATGAAACAACCGGTCAAGGAATTGTTGCGTTTGTAATTTTGCGAGCGGGTTCCGAAGACGGTCCTGGCGTCGCGCAAGCATTACGCGCACATGTGGCTAAAGAGATTGGCGCCATCGCGAGGCCTCGCCAGATTTTGATCGTTGCTGAATTGCCAAAGACTCGGTCTGGCAAAATTATGCGCCGCCTACTTCGAGACGTTGCTGAGAATAGAACACTTGGAGATGTAACAACGCTGGCAGATCCAACAATTATGAATCTAATTAGTGATGGCTTAAGTAATTCATCATCAGATGATGACTAACTACTTAATAATAAACTCGTGTAAAACTCTTCTTATATAATGTGTGATGCACCATGTACCATTTTGTCCACGGCCCAGATCATCATTAACGCCTGTAGAATGAATACATGATGATGTCTTTAGCAATTGCTATTTTTGTTCTTGCGTATGTACTGATCGCAAGTGAAAAAATAAGTCGAATTGCAATCGCACTTGGCGGCGCTGCAGCCATGCTAATTATCGGTGCTACAGATTCAGATAAGGCATTCTATAGTCACGAAACAGGCATTGATTGGGACGTTATTTTCCTCTTGCTTGGCATGATGATCATTGTTGGCGTTATTCATAAGACTGGGGTCTTTGAATTTGTTGCAATTAAGGCAATAAAGCTTGCAAAAGGAGATCCAAAAAAAGCGTTGGTCTACCTGCTGATTTTGGTAGCTTTTGCTAGCGCACTTCTTGATAACGTAACCACAATTCTTTTGGCAGTGCCAATGACCTTAGTTATCTGTAAGCAACTAAATGTTAATCCAGTCCCATTCCTACTTGCAGAAGTTTTTGTTTCGAATATTGGTGGTGCAGCGACATTAGTAGGTGACCCACCAAACATAATTATCGCTAGTCGAGCAGGTTTAAGCTTTAATGACTTCTTGATTCACATGGCACCGCTAGTCATCGTGGCGATGATCGTAATTACTCCAATGCTGGTTTGGATGTTCAGGAAAGAGCTCGTAAATACTCCTGAGGACCGTGCTCGCATTCACGAGCTAGATGAGAAGTCATATTTAACGGATCTGGTTCTTATGAAGAAATCATTAGGGGTATTGGCGCTCGTTGTCGTTGGATTCTTGCTACACACGGTAATCCACGCAGAACCGGCCGTGATAGCGCTCTTGGGAGCAGGCCTGCTAATTGCAATCAGTGGATTAAAGCCGGCAGATTACGTTCAGGATGTTGAGTGGGGAACTTTAGTATTCTTTGCCGGATTATTTGTTATGGTCGGCGCATTAGTCAATGTGGGTGCAATCCAACTACTGTCTGATTACCTTGCGACGATGGTTGAGGGCAAACCTCAGTTGGCCACGGGGGCACTGCTATTTGTATCAGCGATTGTTTCAGGAATTGTTGACAACATTCCTTACGTAACAGCAATGTCTCCAGTTGTTGCAGACCTAAGTGCTTCGATACCTGCAGAACATGGGGACGTGCTTTGGTGGGCGTTGGCATTTGGCGCCGACTTTGGTGGTAACGCCACAATCATTGGTGCAAGCGCAAACGTTGTTGCAGTCGGTCTGGCAGCCAAGGCGGGATACAGAATATCATTTTGGCAGTTTGCCAAGTACGGCATTCCTGTAACGATCGTTTCAATAGCGTTAGCTGCCCCGTACTTGTTCCTTCGCTATTTCTAATCTCCCAAGTAGAGTTGGGAATGGAGGAATTATGAGCACCGAAAAAGATGCGAGCTTTGTATCGATGATCAATTCAATTAAGGATGATTTAACGTCGCTAGTTAATAGCCACATCGAATTGGCTCAAGCAGAAGCAAAAGAGTCTGTGGGGCGCATAGCGAAATCTTCTGGCCTTTTTATCACCGCAATTGCAATGTTGAACCTAGCAATCGTTTTTGTCTTCATAGCAGCGGCTTATTACATAAACACCCTCGGATTTGAACTTTGGGTGAGCTTCCTATTTGTTGTTGGCGGGCTACTTCTCGGTGCAGTTTTTCTCGGGTTACTCGCAAAGCGTCAAGCTTCAAAGATCACATTCGGTACCAAGACCGCAAAGTCAGTTACGGATACCGTCAACACAATTTCTAATTTGCGTCCGGGCTCCAAGTAATAAAAGTGTCTTCGCAATCTAAGGTTGACCCACTAAGTAACCTTCTTACGATTCCTGGTGTTGCAAGTGAATGTGAAACTACATTAAAAGCAATTGACGAATTGATGTGGAATAGAACAGTTCGTCGCCACAAGGATTCGCTGATTCCTTACACTCGAAGAATTGCCGGGTTTGCAACTGCAGCTCTCGATGGCGCGCAAATGCCAAAGGATCCAACTATGGAACCTGAAGTATCGCCGATGGGTTCACTTTCAGACCAAGGACTCTTGATAACTGCTGAAGCAGACTTACAACGCTTAGCGTTTAGAACTGAACCACTTAAAGTTTTGGCAAGACTTCACACGTTTGTTTCTACCGATGATGATCGAGGCAGGCCTCGCACAACAAATGATGTCAATGACCCGCTTCGGTTAGGAAGTGTGCCACCACATGAAGTTTTACAAGAACGAATGAGTCAGCTAGTTGATTTAGTTATTGAATCTAAAGCGTCATCAATTTTGGTAGCAGCGATTGCGCATGCCGAACTTGCCACTTTGCGACCGTTTACTCAAGGTTCCTACTTGGTCGCACGCGCAAGCACCCGTTTGATTCTGGCCGCTCGCGACGTAGACAACGATGGATTGGTTATGAGTGAGTACGGCGCATTCTTATTAGGCAGACCTGCGTATGTAAAAGCCTTGACCGGATACATTTCTGGCACTCGTGAAGGAGTCAGTGCCTGGGTAACTTGGCAGGGCGAAGCAATCCGACGAGGCGCGGAAATGGCTAAAGAACTGGCCGAAATGGCTGATGCCAAGAAATAACTTGAATTTTCCAGCAAAATTCGTCACGCTAGTAATGATTGCTTTCAAGTAGTCACATCGATACACCCCCCGTATCGATTAGAGAGCCCTCTCCCCCCGAGAGGGCTCTCACCTTTTGACTGATCTTCGACATAGCCATCTATGGCAGTAGCGTAGATTAGTAATACAACTCGAAAAGGATGATCATGCAAATCGCAACGACCCCAGGCTCAGACCGTCACGTAATCACGGTTTCTGGTGAAGTAGATCTTGCATCCTCACCTGAATTGGACACTGCAATCATTGCCGCAATTGAGTCCGGCGCAACATCAGTTGTAATCGATTTAACTGATGTTTCATTTATGGATTCATCTGGTTTGGGCGTAATTGTTCGAGGCCTAAAGCGTTGCCGCGAAGCGGATAAAGATCTTGACCTAGTAATCACAAATGAGCGCGTACTAAAGGTGTTTGGCATTACCGGACTTGATCAGGTAATCCCGATTCACGACTCAATCGAAGACATCTAATCTCCCTGTAATCTGCGATTTTTGGCAGACCCTCTAATTGGGCTAGACTGGCGGAGCGTATTTAGGTGCGCACGCGCTCGTAGCTCAACGGATAGAGCATTTGACTACGGATCAAAAGGTTAGGGGTTCGAATCCCTTCGAGCGCGCTGAGGTCTTAAATTTCATAATCAATTCACAGAAATTGATTTTCATAAATCTCATGCCAACCTAAATTCGTATACCCATAAGTAATTAGTACCTATCTAGCGTAAAGTTAAGATCAACACAGATTTTGAGGAGATCAATGGCTTTCAAGACTCGATTTACAGAGACCTTTGGCATTGAACACCCGATTGTTTGTGGTGGGATGAACGCGGTGGGCCGCGCAGAATTAATCGCAGCAGTCGCCAATGCAGGAGCACTGGGATTTCTCTCCGCTCTTACGCACCCACAGCCTGAATTGCTTGAGCGCGAGATCAAAAAAACTTTTGAACTTACCGACAAACCGTTTGGGGTAAACCTAACGATGTTGCCGACAATAAACCCAGTTCCTTACGAGGATTACATTGAGGTCATTGTTGGTTCGG
>JBILBY010000093.1:0-4106 GCA_044353415.1 Candidatus Nanopelagicales bacterium
TTCCGAAGTCGCATAGGCTCCCGAATCGCACCCCAGATCAGAATTATTCCAATTGCGCTTAGTAAGCCAATTACTAAACCCATTGTGATGTGCCTATCAAACTAGATAAATCGATGTTGTTGGCTTGAAAACGTTCAAGCTTGCCTGGGAATATTCCTTGCGGCTCTAGATGTTCATTTTGAAAACTAAAGATGTCCCCCGTTTCAATACTGTTACCTTCCACTCGTCCAGTTACCGAAGTTATCTGTTGAACTCTGCGAGAACCATCAGATCTCAATGCAGTGTGGACCACAATGTCTACAACTGAGGCAACAGTTGGAACAACAAACTCTGCAGATACATTGCTGCCAGCAAGCATAGGAAGCAGACAAAGCTTTGAAATAGCTTCGCGTGAACCATTTGCATGCAATGAACACATGCTTGGCATTCCAGCATTCATTGCAACCAAAAGATCAAGTGCTTCTTCTTGCCGCACTTCACCTACAACCAATCGAGATGGTCGCATGCGCAGTGCTTCCTTAATTAACCGGCGTAAGGGAATCTCGCCGGTTCCTTCCAGACTTGCTTGTCGCGTCTGCAATGCCACCCAATCTGGACTGGCTAGCTGCAATTCAAAAACTTCTTCGCAAGTGATGACTCGCTCGCTAGACGGTGCGCTATTTAGAAGTGCATTCATCAAAGTGGTCTTACCTGCTTGAGTGGCTCCGGCAACAACAATATTCAAACCCGAAACCACACATGCTTGTAAAAATGCAGCAGCCTGATCAGTCAACGTACCAACCGAAACTAAGCCTTCAAGAGACTTGGAGCCCATAATGAATTTGCGGATGTTGACTGACCAATGCTTTCGAGTGATATCAGGTATCGCCACATGAAGTCTTGAGCCATCTGGCAAAGTGGCGTCCACAAATGGGTTGGAAAGATCTACCCGACGACCCGAAGAAGCAAGCATTCGCTCTACTAAGCCACGAACTTCAATATCACTAAGGATCACGCTAGTGAGTTCACTTTTGCCATTCCTCGCAACAAAAATTCGACCTGGCTCGTTGATCCAAATTTCTTCAACACTTGGATCATCTAGGAGTGGTTGAAGTAGGCCAAATCCAGAGATGTGGTTAGCGATCTGCTCAACTAGTTCTTGTGGGGACTCATTATCAGATGCAGCACTTGTTGATTGAGACAAAATGTCTTCAACCATGTGACGTAACTCGATAACTTCTTCATGCGGGCTGATCCCCCCAGTCCGAACCCGCGTTCGAACTTCTTGAATCACTTCACCTACTGCACCTGACATGAGCTCCCCCGTTGCTAGGACTTGGTATGAATCAAGTCGTTGCTTTACTCGGGCCAAGCCGAGTCATTGAAGAGTATGTCGGTTTGGAAAAGGCGGAAATCCAAAATTGGATTCTGTGGATAACGAAACAAGGGCTGTGGTTTCAGCCTGAAAGGCTGGCGGAATCTGGGAAGGTTATCCACAAAACCTGAAAAACTATTGCGGTCGAAAATCTATTTGACTATGCAGCTTTTCGGTTGTGCATCCAGCTACGAATACCGGCAACGATGGATCCAATAATGAAGAATGCTGCAATTGCGTACGAACCGGTCTTAACTGCCGGGATAGTTGCCGCGTAGTAGCCAGCAAGAGTTAGGCCTATGCCCCATGCGATGGCGCCAACAAAGTTTGCGCTTAGGAACTTGTAGTAATTCATTCTGGAGATTCCCGCGATTGCCGGAATCAGCACCCGAGCCCAAGGCATAAAGCGTGCCACGACAACGGCCCACCAGCCAAGTTCATGATAGAACTTTTCTGATTTTGCGATCGCAGACTTTAACTTTGGTCCCTGATGTTTATCCAAGTAAGGGCGGCCAAAATGGCGCCCCAAAACGAATCCAGTTTGATCGCCAACGAATGCTGCCAGACCAATTCCAATAGTTAGCACCCAAATGTTGACTGAGTCACTGGTTGCAGCAAGAACACCAGAGGCAAAAATCAGCGAGTCACCTGTGATGAATGGGATGAATGCCCCAATCAATAATCCGGTGCCGGCAAAAACCAATCCCCAAACAATTAAGTAAAACAAAATGGCACCGTAACTATTTAGCCAGTCTGTAACCTGCGATGTTAACGCTGCAGACAGAAGTACGGTTTCCATGCTTAAACCCTACTTTGGTGCTTAAAAAGTCACACACCGAGATCGAGTGATTTAACTCGCACCTTGACCAGCAAGTGTGCGAATTGCGCGCAATGCAACCGAAAGTGTTGCAAGATCATTTTGCTCACTGTGAGCAATCTCATTAAGAGTTGCTCTGGTGCGAGCAACGCCTTCGGCAAACTTGGCTTCCCACTGGCTGATTCGAACATCGATCGAATCTGAATCCTTTGTTGCTTGAACCACTCGGGATGTTAACGCAGCCAAGGCAACGTAAAGATCACTTCGCAGGGCAGAACGTGCATAAGCTGTCCAGCGGTCATCTCTGGCTAGGGCTGAGATGTGGAACAGCATTCGATCAATGTCGTATCGCTCACTCAATGCAAAGTAAAGTTCAGCAACAACTTCTGGACTGGAATTCTGGCGATTCGCGATTTCAATAACATCAAGAAGCGAGAACTCATCCAGGAAACTTCCGGTGCGAATTGCCAATTCAGTTGGAACGCCCTGTGCCTGATACTTCTTCGCAATACCCTCTGCTCGCTCGCGCTCAACGCCACGAAGCAGACCTGGGATTGAATTTGTTAACTTCGCAACGATTGGCGCAAACTTGGCAATTTCTTCTTCCACATTCAAGCGGCCACCGCGTGATTGCAAGAACCAACGAGTTGCGCGATCTAATAAGCGTCGTGACTCAAGGAATAACTCAGTCTGGCAATCTGTTGAAACTTTGCCATCAAGGTTTTCCAAATCAGACCAAAGTTGATTGAGACCAAAGACATCTCGCGAAACTACAAAAGCGCGCAAGATTTCCGAAGTTCCCGCGCCACTTTCTTCAGCTGCGCGCCAGGCATATGTAATGCCGCCACGATTGACCATGTCATTAACCATCACAGTTGAAATGATTTCCTTGCGCAATGGATGTGAGGCCATCAAGTCTGCATACTTAACGCGCAAATCTGACGGGAAATACTTATTCAATATTTCTTGGCACCACGGCTCGTTGACAATTTCATCGCTGGCGCGATCCCGAGTGAGATCAATCTTGACGTAAGCCATCAGGACGGAAAGTTCCGGTGAAGTTATACCTTGACCCGCGGCATGCAGAGCATCCAACTGAGAATCAGTTGGCAAGTATTCGATAGCCCGATTTAAGTGACCGTTTGATTCAAGCGATTGCATCAAGCGCTTATGAACGCGAAGCATTACAGGCGCCTGGAACCTAGCTTGTTCCAAAATCAAATTCTGTTCGTAATTGTCGCGCAGAACTAATTCGCCAACTTCGTCTGTCATAACTGCAAGCTGTTTATTGCGGTCTTCCACGCTCAAGCTTCCAGCAGTTACAGCTTGGTCAAGCAAAATCTTGATGTTTACCTCATGATCTGAGGTATCAACACCTGCAGAGTTGTCAATCGCATCGGTATTTAGCTTTACGCCAGCGTGCGCAGCTTCGATTCGACCAAGTTGAGTAGCACCTAAGTTGCCACCTTCACCGACAACGCGAGCTCTGATGTCACTTCCGTTAATTCGGATTGCATCATTTGCCTTATCTCCAACTTGCGCGTGCGTTTCAGAAGTTGCCTTGATGTAGGTGCCAATTCCACCATTCCAAAGCAGGTCTACCGGAGCCAAAAGAATCATTGTCAGAAGTTCATTAGGCGTAACGCTGGTAACTTCAGGATCGATGCCAAGTGCGGACTTTGCCTCAGCAGTTAAATCAATTGACTTGACGCTGCGAGGGTAAATTCCACCACCCTTGCTGATCAGTTTGACGTTGTAATCTTCCCAAGATGATCTAGGCAAACTAAACATGCGATGGCGCTCAACAAAAGACTTTGAGGCCTCAGGATTTGGATCAATAAAAATATGTCGGTGGTCAAAAGCTGCGATCAACCTAATGTGCTCGGATAGCAGCATGCCGTTTCCAAATACGTCGCCACTCATGTCACCGACACC